>JANOZG010000794.1:0-2581 GCA_031429275.1 Planctomycetota bacterium | reverse complement strand
GCAATCTGCCCACCGGCATGCTGATCAGCCTGCATTCATTTCTGATGATCGAACTCTGGCTTTGCTGCCGTTTTGCCACGCATTTGGAAACTCCGTTCTGCAGTCACACCTCCTGGCCGAAAATCCTGCCGTGTTTTACATTCGCAGTCGGTTAACAGGGATTGCCATTAAACGAATTCAAGAAAAACTTCCCGCATCAACTCTTCAAGTCGATCGCGAGCGCTGAAGACGTTGACAGCAATTCCATGAAGCTGCTCCCGAATGTTGGGTGAGATTTCCTTGTTGGCCTCGGCCAAAAACGCATACTCAAGTCGCTGCTCTGCAATTGACACGTACGAGCTGAATCTGCGAAGGTTATCACGTTCCAGTTCAAGCAGCGCCTTTTTCCAAATGACTCCCAATACCGCCGCCTCCTCAGCTGCGCCGACCGCTGTCGAGTCAATGTAACGCACCATTGTCGCCAACTGTCGGCATTGAGCGTTTCGTTGAGCAGCTACGACATCCGCGAATGTCGTCAGATTTGCATACAGACCAGCATCTTTGACTGCACGGTAGCCAAGAAGGTTCTGCACACTCAGTTTAAACAGCCGGCCGAGCGACGCATCAACAGGCGGGGTTCGGCCTTTGAATAAATATAATCGTTGAGGAACCAGTCGAAGCGACAGGCTTTGACTCAGTTTGAATTGGCTTGTCGGGGAGATCTGTAGCATTGGTTACACTGTTGCAAAGGAGAGTAGAAAAACACCAAACACAACTTCAGGTCTTCTGATCGGAATTGTTCAAAAAATCCTGTGCCACTCAGTTCTGTCCGCTGCCAACTCAAACAGCGGCTTCGCGGCACTCAGTGTTTTCTGTTTGCAAACCTCATGCCGTGAAGGCTTTTCGCTG
Source organism: Planctomycetota bacterium (assembly GCA_031429275.1). Classification (GTDB taxonomy): domain Bacteria; phylum Planctomycetota; class Planctomycetia; order Planctomycetales; family Planctomycetaceae; genus SXXK01. The sequence goes on along the minus strand of JANOZG010000794.1, from coordinate 1,693 downwards.
CAGTTTCAGCGGGCCAGGCATTCCTGGATTTTTCGCTTAAACTGCAGGCCAACATTGGATGAAGAGATGATGAATTGAAGGGCAGGCCGCTTTTGTGCGGTGGCTCGTCGATGAATCAGCCGACGTCACCGTACCCGGAAGGGCATAGCGACGCTGGCTTTTATCGTTTCACACAATTGCCTCCGTAAACGGGTGAGTCACCTGGCACTTTTAACAACGATCCGCCGCCGGCCTAAAGTTTATCTTCGGGCCTCAACATCATGGGCAAAAAGATGCTGGGCAAGAATGGCTGCTATTTTTCTGCCCATACATTTTTCTGCCCCGAACGTCCTCGCTTCTAAAAAGTCGTATTGACGGTAGCATTCGCGCGAATTCCTCAGCTTAGCTTTGCAGCGGGCCGTTGCTTTTAATATGCACCGGCCCCCGGGGCAGCCCGGCAAATTTGATTCGCATGCACGATTGCTGAATGTGACGCTCGGGCTCTATTCCTTTCCTTCATATCGCTCCTGATGCACCTTCTTCTGCTGGAGGTACTGCGAGTGCTGGCGAGCTCTCACGTATCGCTTGTAGAAGATTGCCGCCGCTTCTGATTTCTCGTTGTCTTCCGTCCTCGGCAACTCCTCGCCGGTCTTTTGATCATACTTTCGACCGCCTTTGTGGTTGGCGTATCGCCGAGCTCTGGTCCACCCCATCTGGAGGAACTTACGGGCCATGTCGGCACCGGGGAAGTCTTCGGACTTCAGATAGGCAAGGAATAACTTGTAAATCCTTGCCGAGGATCTCTTCGCCTCGGCCACGGTCTTGAACCGCCAGTGGGGCAGGATTTCGCTCTTGTATGGCTCGACCAGCAACACGCCTTGCTCGCCTTTGCCGACTCGGTAAAGTTCCGGCCGCGTTCGGAAGTCAATGGCTTTAAAGTCCAGGTTGTAGTCGAACGGGGCGGGGCCGTGCTTCATGACTTCCTCTCGGCCAGCAGGCGATTGAGTTTCGGCAACGTTCACGAACTTCTCCCGATGTTCGGTTAGCGGCGATGTTGAAGATTCGCCAGTACACTTTCCAGAGCCGTCGGCTCCGGTGGCTTGACAAGATGGTGGTTGAACCCGGCTTCGCTGGTTCTGCGACGGTCTTCCTGTTGCCCCCAGCCGGTTAGCGCCGCCAGCACAACATTTTCCAGACCGGGCTGTTGCCGCATTCGACGTGCAACCTCGTAACCGTCCATGCCCGGCATCCCAATGTCCAGGAAAATAACATGAGGCAGATAACTCCTGGTCATCTCCAGTGCTGCCATGCCACTGTGTGCCACACGCACTTCATGACCTTGCAACTGGAGCAGCATAGCGAGACTCACCGCAGCGTCCTGGTTGTCATCAACCACAAGTAAACGAAGTCCCGAAGGTGACGGAACATGAGTCGAGCGTTCCGCCGCGACGCTCCCACGATCCTCAATCACCTCCTGAGAAACAGGTAACCGGACGACGAATTCACTTCCCTTGCCCAGCCCTTCGCTATGAACTTCGACCGTGCCGTTGTGCATTTCGACAAGGTTCTTCACCAATGTCAGCCCAATACCTAAGCCGCCCTGGGCCTTCGTGGAGGCGTGGTCCACTTGCACGAATAGCTCGAAGATGCGGGGGAGCATGGCGGTGGTGATGCCAATTCCATTGTCTCGAACCCGAAGCACGGCCATGTCGCC
>JANOZG010000793.1:0-7859 GCA_031429275.1 Planctomycetota bacterium | reverse complement strand
GTCCCGACACAGCCGGCATCGCAGTCGGAGTCTACTGGGGATCAATCGGCGTGGGACGTGTGGTTTCCGGGATCATCGCAGATCGAGTCGGCATCGATCGGCTTCTTCGATATAGCTTGCTGTGTGCGGGGTGTGGTGCATGTCTGTTCGCGGCCCAACTTCCCGTTGAAGCAGATCTCGTCGGGCTGATGCTGGCCGGACTGGGACTGGCTCCCGTCTTCCCGTGCCTGATGTCTCGAACTCCGCATCGACTCGGGCCGGAGTTATCATCACATGCCATTGGATTCCAGATCGGTGCCGCCATGATCGGTGCCGCAGTTGTGCCGGGAATGCTTGGCGTCATGGCCGGAATGGGAGGCCTGGAAGCCGTTCCGATCGGTGCGGCTGTGCTGTTCGGAATGCTGACTTTGTTGTACGAAGCACTGCTTCGAATGCCGAGTGTTGAGCGCGCTAAGATGTAGGACGGCCTTCTCAGGCCGTTCCGTGTCAAGCGTTTTTTCAACGTACCGCTGCAAGGCTCAGCAATCCACGTGTATGCCACTGTCGATACGACGTTTTGAAAGCAAGGACGCTCGGGGCAGAAAAATGTTGGGCAGAAAAATAGTAGCCATCTTTTTGCCCAACATTTTTCTGCCCATAACGCTGTAGTACGGTGATCAATCTTGGCTCGGCGGCGGGGGCGTTGATTCTTTGCCCCGGTCACCTTCACCTCAATCTCACCCGCGTGACGAATCAATTGAACCGAGCAACTGTTAATCCAGCAATACAGAAATCGACACCAGTTTGCCTCGAAGGAATGTGGGGATCACAACGGCCAGAGATGGCATCAACGATCTGTTATCGGAAGCAAATATTCGCAGTGAATCAGGATCACTCAGAACTTGTGGCTGACGAGAACTGGAAAGGCTCGCGAGGAACGAATTGTCGTCAAAGGAGAGCGAACGGTCGCAACGTGACTGCAATGACCGTTCGCCATCAAATGCTTCACTCACCAATGCCATTGACGATCCGACTTCCGATGGCTTCCAGATCTGAATCCAGCGAAACAAAGGTGTAGAAACGGAGTTGAACAGCAACAACACATCGTCGGATGCAGCGCCGGAATCTGTGAGCGGCATGCCGAGACCGGAGTGTAATTGTTCGGCAGCGATCGCGACTCCTCGAACCGCGTTGCTGTCATCGGCGAAGCGTGTTCCAATGTATGGCATCTGTCGTTCCGCAATAAAGCCTGGCAGACCTTCGCCGATCGGGAAGAAGACGTGCTCACTCAGACGCCGCAGCTTCTCGCAATTGGAATAGATGCCACCAAAGAGTTCGTAACGGTTGGATGCAGGAGAGACTCGCCAATGCTCGATGACTGTCTTGAGTGATTCCCCACCGTCGAGTAGTAGCAAGACGATCGATACGACATTGCCGTCGCAAAAGATGGGGATGCCAACGCCGGTGGTGAGTCCTGCAGCGGCGGCGGCAGCAGTGCGACGGAACGGGCCTGATGTCAGACGACGATAAATGACGGGCATTCTGGTTTTCCAGACGTCGCCGGGCAGTCCTTCGTCAATCGCAAACGACAGATCTTTGCTGATATCGGCCATCGCATCGGCGTCGCGATAAGAACTCTGCCTGAGCACCAGTCGTGATCGGTCGCCATTCGGTTCCCACACTTCAATTCCACGAACATAGCGGCGCGGTTGCGAAGCTCGGCGCACAAGACGTCCAGACAGCCGCTCATCGCGTTGGGTTCGGCGAAAGACGACGGCAAGTTCCACCAGCTCTGCCAGTGACTCCACCTGCAGCTTTTTCATCAGACGAATACGCCGATCTTCCACAGCACGAATGGTGATGCCGAGTTCGTTCGCAATGTCTTTGTTCTTTCGTCCTTGCATGACAAGTTCAAGAACTTCCAGTTCTTTATCAGTCGCTTCCAGCATGCGAAGGCGAGCGCTGTTTGATTCTTCGCAAGTCGAGTGAACGTCTGCGCTCAATCGGCAGGCGTCTTGAATAATCTCCAACAGAGCATCATGCTCCATCGGATGTTCAACAATCGAAAACGCGCCGCTTCGCATGAGTTCGACTGCACAGGCGGTGCGGCATGTTTTCAGGATCAACACAATCGGCATTTGAGCGAACGCGGATGTGACTCGCTGCAGCACTTTTGACGCCTGTATGACATCATCCGGGCACTGTATCAGAATACAGCCCACGTGATTCTGAGTTGCCGCTTCCAGAAGTCGCTCGATCGAGATGTACTGCCTGAAGCGCAGGCCAGCGGATTCGGTGATCTGCGACGTCAGATGATTCGCGTCTGAATCCAGCCCGACAGCAATCACAATCGCAGACGTTTTGACGACACTCGACGGCAAAGAACTCATGGCTGCGTCCTTCCAGTCGAGTCAGCGGAACGCCGCGTTTCGTGGTGGTGCAGGCAGCGCAGTTTGACTGCGCAAGCCTTGTAGCTGGGTTGGCGAGAGTACGGATCAAAGCTGGACTGTGTGAGTTGGTTGACGCATTCGTAATGCATTGGCGCGAATACCTGTCCGGGCCGCACGGATGGCGTGATCACGACTCGCAATTGTACGACGCCTCGGCGAGAACTGACTTCTATTAAATCTCCATCGAGAGCGGCCAGTGTCGTCGCATCGTTTTCGTTAACCTCCAGATATGCATCCTGCGGATAGAGCTTGCGCAGAATGGCCGATTTGCCGGTGCGAGTTTGTGTGTGCCACTGCGACGCTGTACCTCGACCGGTGAGCAGCGTGAACGGGTACTCGTGATCTGTGGCTTCACTCAGCTTTTGCGGTTCTTCGAAAATGAACCGCGCGCGACCGTCGGGATGGAAGTAGCGACCGTCGGCGAAGAGACGACGTTCGTTGGCTGCGAACGGGTTATCAGCGTTCCGGCTAATCGGGAAGAGAGCCGCAGCGTCTTCCGTAGTAAACGGCCATTGCACGCCGCCAAGCTGATCGAGCATTCGGTAGTCGGCGATTCCGGTGATGTCACACGGGCGGCCAGCGGACAGTTGCTTCAGCTTCTGGAAGACAGCCTCAGGACTGGTCCAGTCGTAAAACAGATCACTGCAGCCCCAGGCTTCGGCGATCAGTCGAAAGATGCGAAAGTCCGACAACGCCTGTCCCGGAGCTTTCTTCACCGACCGAATCACGCCAAAACGACGTTCGGAATTGATGAACGTGCCTTCCTTCTCACCCCAACCGGCAGCAGGCAGAACCAGATCCGCCATGACGGCCGTTTCGGTGGAATGATACATATCCTGCACGACGAGGAAGTCCAGCTTCGCCAGCAGCTCCCGCACATCGCTTTGATTGATCCAGGAATGCGCAGTGTTTGTGGCGATAATCCACAGTCCTCGAATCGCGCCGCTGCGGATACCTTCGATGATTTCGCTGTAGGCCCAGCTCGGCTGGTCAGGAATGTTTTCTTCCGGGATCGCCAGGATATCAGCCACCGCGCGACGATGTGCAGAATTTGTGAAATCTCGCCCGCCAAGGAGGTTTGTCGTGTTGCTGAACAACCGCGAACCCATGGCATTGCATTGACCTGTGATGGAATTTGCACCTGTACCGGGCCGACCTATGTTGCCAGTCATCAACGCCAGATTAATAATCGCCTGAGCTGTGCGGACTCCTTCGTAGCTTTGATTGACACCCATCGTCCACCAGAACGAAACTCGCTTTCCCTGATGAATCAGCCCAGCCAGTTGTTTCAGCATGGTCGGGTCGACATCCGCTTGTTCAGCGACGACTTCCGGCGTGAACTTCTGCACGAAGGTAGCGAATTCATCGAAACCGTTGCAGTGCTGGTCGATGAAATCGCGATCAATCCAGCTGTTGGAGATCAAGGCATTGGCGATTCCATACAGCAGAACAAGATCTCCCTTTGGCTTCAGCGGAACATGCAGCGTGGCTTGGGCGGCGGTTTCCGTAAGTCGCGGATCGATGACGATGATTTCAGGGTTGTGGCGGTTGCGGGTGACTCGTTCCCAAAGAATCGGATGTGCGATGCAGGGATTCGCACCGATAAAAATCAGCACATCAGATTCTTCGAAGTCTGCATACGTAAACGGAGGAGCATCGAAGCCGAAGGACTCTTTGTAAGCCACGACCGAAGTAGCCATGCATTGACGAGTGTTGCCGTCGCCATGAATCATGCCCATGCCAAACTTGGCCAGTGAACCCAGCAGCGCCATTTCTTCGGTTGGAATCTGGCCGGTGCTGATAAATGCGACGGATTCGTTTCCATATTTCGCCTGAACAGCTTTCATCCTTCTGCAGAATTCCGACAAAGCATGTTGCCATGAAACCGGCTGCAATGGTTCATCTCGGTTACCTCGCAGCAACGGCATCGTCGCACGATCGGTGGCGTCCAATACATCCAGTGCCTGCCAGCCTTTGGGGCACGCCATGCCGAGATTCACGGGGTAGTTCGTCGTCGGAGTCAGCGAAACGGCTTCATCATTTTGCATGTGGACGTTGAGGTTACAGCCCGTTGAGCAATATCCACAGACTGATGTTACGACCGCATCTGCCGCATGCGCATCGACTTGACCAGGAAGTCCGAACGCCGATGGTTTGAGCAATAACTCACGAGTCAGCGGACCGCTGGGGTCATGTAGCAGTCGCAGAAGTTTCGAGTGTGTTTTAATCTGGGGACTGGAAATGTTGACATCCTGTTGATGTTGGACACGCTGAACTTTCAGCGTTTGACCCGTTTACCCCGTGGCCGACAGGCCAGGCTGTTGGCGATGCTCATCGCCTGGCCTTTCGGCCACGGGTTAAACGATTGCGAGTCCTTGCCTGCGGCATCGGGTTAAACGTCACGACTTCACTACTCCAGGCATGCGAAGTGGTACGACCGCTCGGAAGAACAAATGGCGTTCGGTGAAATCCGCGATCAAGCCGGTAACGATCGCCACAGCGGTCAATACGATTGATGGCCAGCCAGCAGATACAAGCAGCAGGATGCCCGTCGTCATTACAAACGCGATTCCGCTGGTCCATTGAAGTTGCACGATTGGCTTGAGTTGCGTCGCTGCATGCTGCGTCTCTCGGCGATCCAGTTTCATCGACCGATTCAGCAAGAACAACTTCGTAAGTCCGCTCAGCAATCCAACACCGGCCAATGCAGCGATCACGATTTGCGAAGAACCGTTGGACGAAAGTTGCAGCGTCATGATCGTGGCCAACGAACTCACACCGAGCGACGTTGAAAGGAATGCCGGGGCCGATCGCGCGGCATTCCAGAATGGTCGATGTGTGACGTGATAAATCATCACCGACGCTACCACGCCCGCCGCACCGAACAACACCGCCGTCGCAAGACACAACTGCAACAACGGAGATTCCATATACGCGAGTCCGATCGATGCCATACTGAGCGGAATAAACGCTCCAAAAGCAGCGATTTCGCGACTAAGCCATGAATGTCTTAGTCCCAGAATCGCGCGATACGCAAATTGCGGACGGCCAAGATGCAAAGTACTGCTGATGGCACCAATCATGGCCATGAGTGCCGCGACGCCGAGCAAAAACGTGGTACCTTGGATGGCAAGGTCAAGACTCCGCAACAACAAAACGATCATCGCGATGCCGACCGAAATCTGGCTGAACACCAACAGTATGACGAGCGGCCAGTGAGCGTGTTCCAGTTTGTGAATTGCATACGTTCCGGCACGCAGACCCGATTCCGTGACGGCTTTGCCCACGTAGCGAGTTGTCGGAAGTGTAATGTGCGGATCTGGTGAATCCGGCAGAAAAGAGTTTGATTGAGCCGCCGTTCTGGCTGCGGCGATTTCGATCGTTCGGATACTTATGGCCTGATGTGGGCAGGCCTGCACACAAGCTGGAGCTTCTCCAACTGCCAGCCGCTGGCTGCACATGTCGCACTTGCGAACAATGCCTTTCGTCGCGTGGTATTTGGGGACTTCATACGGGCAGGCCAGAGTGCAGTACTGGCATCCAAAGCACTGATCATCCAGATGACGCACGATTCCGGTGATCAGATCTTTTTCGTAAGCGTTGACCGGACAGGCATTCAAACAACCAGGATCAACGCAGTGGTGGCACGCCGTTGTGACATGCTGAAACGCGAATGAATTCTCCGCTGTGCCCAGCAATAGGCCGACGTCGCGAAATGATTCGTCTTCGTCGAGTCCGTTAAGCGAATGACAGGCGACCACGCACGCCTTGCAGCCCGAACATCGATCAAGGTCCACTTCAAATGCCAGTTGCTGTCCAACTGTTGGCATCGTGGTCGGAAGCAAATCGCGATAGTACTTCGCCTGTGCCGGTTCAGAATGTGTCTTATGCCATGACGAGAATTCTTCAACTGCCGTCAGTGTTGATTGCTCTTTCAGCAACTGCGAAATCAAATCCCCAGGATGCACACTCGCTGGCCGCGAAGGCGTCGATGGTGCATCTGGTTGAGGAAGTGTGGTGGTCATTGAAAGTACAAACTACAAAAGGTGCGAGTCACTTCGTTTAACGCGTGGCCGAATGGTTTTGAATTATGTCCCTTCTCCCCCACAATGGGGGAGAAGGTGGCCGACAGGCCGGATGAGGGGGCTTTCAATCAATTTTGCGTTATAAAAAAGCCCCCTCACCCTATCCCTCTCCCCCAAGTCGATTGCGGCAATGCTGCATGGCAATACAGCGTTAACCCCCGCAAACGACTTGGGGGAGAGGGGACTCAACAAGACGACACATTGCCAAACTCGCAACTTAAAAACCAACAGGCCAGGATGTCACAGCAAGCAGATACGGCCTGACCTGTCGGCGGGTTAAACGATGAAGTCCCCACTCGTCACGATGTCGCCTCCTGCAGCACGCGGGTTTCACACGACGTCGCCAGCTTGCAGCCAACCTCTGTGGCAAGCAGCTGATTCAAAAGATGCGTCGGAGGAAGCTCCAGCAGCACACGATTAGACTCGACTTTCACCGGAAACGTGCGAATGGAATATTCCTCGCCCTGCAGTGATTCACCCGTCTGCAGTGAAAACGTCTTCTTGTGCATCGGGCAAGCGACTTTCGGTTTCCCGCTGGCATCTCCGATCATCCCGCGCGACAGCACGAATGCCTTCCGATGCGGACACATATTCTGCGACGCATACCATTCGCCACGACTTGCGAAGTTGAAGACGGCGATCTGCACTTTGCCATACTGAATTGTCGCGCCGCCGTCGATTGGAAAGTCGCTGACGTGACCGACATCGATCCATGATGGCAGATCGGTTTCTGAGGCGATGATCGATTCCACCTGAGCCTGCTTTTGCACCAATTCCTGAAATTGTCCCAGCGACACGAATTCGCCAGGCCAGTCAGCCGGGTGTTGCTGGCCTCGTTCCGAAACTACTTCGATACAGGATTCCGTCGCGTCGGTATTCATGAACTGCCGGAACCAGCGGACTTTTTCCGGATCCTGAACGGTCGTCTTCCATTCGCACTGATATGTATCCACCAGATGCTGCATCATGTCTTCCAGCTCGGCCGCAATCTCCAGTTTGTCGTGCACAACGACGTCGCGAATATGGTCGATGCCACCTTCCAGTTTTTCGCACCACACGGATGTGCGAGTCAGCTTCTCCGCCGACATGATGTAATAGATGAAGAAGCGGTCGATGTATCGGATGGCCGTTTCTTCATCGATATCCGCTGCCAGCAGTTCTGCATGGCGAGGCTTCGTTCCGCCGTTGCCGCAGACGTAGAGGTTGTAACCGTTTTCAGTCGCGATCAGGCCCACGTCTTTGCTTTGCGCTTCTGCACATTCTCGAGTGCATCCAGAGACGGCCATCTTCACCTTATGCGGCGAACGAATGCCCTTGTAACGGTTCTCGATGCGAATCGCGAAAC
>JANOZG010000792.1:0-9021 GCA_031429275.1 Planctomycetota bacterium | reverse complement strand
CACAATCACGCTTGGCAACGGCAATGATTTTGTGCTCGGCGGGTCCGGCAAAGATCTCATTAATGGCGGCAATGGCAACAACGTCGTCCTTGGAGACAACGGCCAGGCGTTCTTCAGCACGTCACGACACCTAATTGACTTTGACACGACCGATGCTGACAAAGGTGACATCGATACCATCAACGTTGGTACTGGCAACGATGTCGTGATCGGCGGAGTGGCCGGAGACCTTATCACGGCTGTCGGCGGTCACAACGTTCTGATCGGTGACAACGCTCGAATTCAATCGGATGCGAACGGCAATCTTGCAGACGTGACCACAAAAGATCCTTTAATCGGCGGCAACGACGTAATCGTCTCAGGAATCGGCAACGACGTCATCTTTGGTGGTTCCGCAGCTGATACAATCACCGACGCCGATGGCCGAAATATCGTTGTGGGCGACAACGGCCACGCCACGTTCGACACGTCACGACAGCTTCGCACGATTGACAGCATCGACACAAACTACGGTGGTATCGACACGATCAATGCCGGCGATGGGAATGATGTTGTGCTCGGCGGCAACGCTGGTGACACGATCGCCGTGGCCAACGGAAACAATGTGGTCCTTGGTGACCACGGAACAGCAGTTCTTGACGGGGCCGGGATTCTGATGTCGATTTCGACAATCGCTCCTGCTGTCGGTGGTAACGATTCGATCACCTCCGGCACTGGCAACGATGTGGTCTTCGGTGGTGCTGCGAATGACGGCATCACAATTGTGGGTGGAAATAACATCGTCGTCGGCGACAATGGCCATGCTAATTTCTATGCCACCGGAGTGCTGCAAGTTGTCGGGACACTTGATCCATCCATCGGTGGCAATGATGTTATCAACACCGGCACCGGCAACGACATTGTGTTCGCCGGAGTCGCTGACGACACCGTCTCGACAACTGGCGGCGACAACATTCTGCTTGGAGACAACGGTCAGGCGACATTCGATGCTGCGGCTCGCTTGATTGATGTAACGACTAATTCTGCAGTTAACGGTGGCGTTGATTCGATCACATCGGCTGGCGGCAACGACATTGTGTTTGGCGGGTCAGCCAACGACAACATCAACGCAGCTGGCGGAAACAACATCGTCATCGGCGACAATGGCACAGCGACGTTCAATACGGCTGGCAAAGTTGTGAGTCTCTCCACAATCGATCCAGCGATCGGCGGCAACGATGTGATCAATACCGGAAGCGGCAATGATACTATCTTTGGCGGCGTCAACAATGACACCATCACCACAACTGGCGGAAACAACGTTGTTCTCGGCGACAACGGCAACGCAACGTTCGATTCTGTCGGGGCGATCCTCACGCTGACAACCTCCGACACAGCAAACGGTGGTCTCGACGCGATCACCAGCGGAATTGGCAACGACGTCGTCTTCGGCGGCTCAGCGAACGACAACATCTCCGCATCGAATGGCAAGAATGTGGTCGCCGGAGACAATGCTCAAGCCACGTTTGATCCAAGCGGCCAGATTCGCACGATCGAAACCATCGATCCTGCCGTCGGTGGCAATGACACGATCAACACGGGATTGAACGACGACGTCATTCTTGGCGGTGCTGCGGACGACGCAATCAATACGTCCGGCGGTAACAACGTCATTCTCGGCGACAATGGAATCGCAGCATGGAACGCGAGTGGCATTCTGCAGTCTGTGTCTGCCACAAATCCAACCATCGGCGGAAGCGACACCATTACCAGTGCAGCGGGCAATGACTTAGTCATCGCAGGAACCGCTGGCGATACCGTCACCTCGGGGGCTGGAAACGACTTGATCTTCGGCGATCATGGCGCGGTGACCGGCAACATTCGACTTACAGAGTTGCCACTGAACACGTTCTCTCCGGACTTTACGTTCACCTCCATCGCAACCCAGACTTTTGATCTTGGCGGCAACGATCTGATCAATGGTGAAGCCGGCGACGACATCATCATAGGTGGCCAGGGCTTTGACAGAATCCTCGGCGGCAGCGGCGACGATGACATCATCGGCGGCCATACCATCGCCAACGGCAATGACTCCGGCGACTGGATCGACGGCGGCAGCGGCAACGACTACATCGCGGGAGACAACGCGTACATTCATCGCGAGCCTCGAACCACCGATATTCGATTCCGAACGCTCACCGGCACTGAAATGCTTGGCGTCGATGGCAACGGCTCGGTGACAGCCACGACGCAGGTCGATCCATCTGGCACTGCAAAACGAACGGTCACACTGTTCAATCACACAGCGACAACTGTTGCTGGAGTATACGGAAACGACGCGATCGCTGGCGGCTCAGGCCACGACACCATTTTTGCTCAGCTTGGCAATGATGCAATCCAGGGTGACGGCACTGTCATCAATCTCTCCGGTGCGATGCTGTACGACATTGCAGCCACTCACATGTCTGTCGATGATGTCGATGGACCGGGTACGGACGGCGACGACTACATCGAAGGCGGCGGCGGCAACGATACAATCCTTGGCAACCTTGGTCAGGACGACATCATCGGTGGCAGCAGCAATCTGTTTGGCACTCCATTGGCAGCCGATCGTCCCGACGGCAGTGATATCCTCTTTGGTGGCTCCGGAACTCGTGCGGGCCGCAATGACCTGGGTGATCAGTCGGTAAACGGCCACGCTCGCGATGCTGACGTGATTCTTGGCGACAACGGAAACATCTTCCGCATCGTCGGCATCAATGGCATTGCCAGTGCCGGCTATCTGACTTTCAATTACGACACGTACGGTACACAGAAGATCGTTCCACGCACGATTCAGTATCTTGAGTACGCATTCGGCGATGCGAACAACAATGCCTTCAGTGATGAAATCCACGGTGAATCCGGTGACGACATCATTCACGGCATGTCCGGCAACGACGTCCTCTTTGGAGACGCTCAGGATGACGACATCATTGGCGGTGCCGGAAATGATCGCATCTCTGGCGGTGCCGGTGAAGACGGCTTGCTCGGCGACGATGGCCGGATTCTCACCAGCCGAAACGGGCTGACAGAATCTCTTTACGGTATCGACACTCCAGCCGTTCAGGCAGCCGTCAATCTGCCACGCACTGCGATTGGTGCGATGACAAACATCACTGGTCGCCTGAAGAAAAGCGTCGATCTGGCGGCTTATTATGTCGGTGGCCACGACATCATCTACGGCGGTCTTGGCGATGACTTTATTCACGGCGGAGCGGGTGACGATGCGTTGTCTGGTGCCGAAGCCACAGCGCCGTGGTACATCACCACGGCTCAGACGGAAGCCTCGATCCTGAACTACAATGCGGCGGCTCGAATGTTTGCGGCCTACAATCCAGTTGATTCCCTGTCGAAGATCACTGGTTTTGTGTTGAACTTTGATGCAGCGACCACAACCGGTGCCAAAATCAACGACGGCATGGACAACATCTTCGGCGACGAAGGAAATGACTGGATCGTCGGCGGTACGATGAACGACCGTATGTTCGGCGGCATGGGCGACGACCTGTTAAACGCCGACGACAATCTTGACACCAATGGTGGCTTGAACAATATGGTGGATGCCTCTGCCTTCGCAGACGCAGACTTTGCGTTCGGCGGCGGCGGTCTTGACGTGCTGATCGCAAATACGGGCGCAGACCGACTGATTGACTGGGTGAAGCGTCTGAACATCTATGTTGTGCCAATCGTGCCAACGACCGCTGCCCCGTCCGTAGCGGCGCCGACTGTCCTGCGAGATCCCAACGCGCAGATTATTGCACTGCTGATCTCACTTGGTCGATCCGGTGGCAACGACGAAGATACCCATGAAATCGCGAATCAGTTCTTCGCAGAACTTGGACTCATTACCGTCGAAGATGGTCAGACCTGGCAGGATCAGATTCAGCTGACTATCGATCGAGACCCAGCGCCTGCGAATGTGATCTCCGGACTGGACACTTTGGGCGGATTCGAAACACTTGCAGCTGCCGGAATTCAGGTTTCTGATGCTGCCGTCACTGTGAGTGAATATGGCACAAGCAAGGCCGTGAATGTCTCATTGACTGCACCGCCTACACAGACCGTGGTTCTCTCGATTGTGTCTCAAAACACAGCCGAAGTCACGGTAGGAGCGTCGACGCTGACATTCACTCCGTTGAACTGGAATATCCCGCAAGCAGTGATCTTTACGGGTGTGGATGACGCGATTGTCGACGGTCATAAATCCACCAGTGTCTCGATTTCTGTCGATACGGCACTCTCGGCTCCGGCGTATGCAGTTGTGGCTTCGAAGTCAGTTGCCGTCACCAACAACGACAACGATCTGTCACGACCCACAATCAACGGGCCAGCGACGGTGACTGCCGTGCAGCGACCAACGATTACATGGACCAATGATCCTGGTGCGGCAGGTTACGATATTCAAATCAGCAACTTCACAACCGGAGTCAGCAAGTACGTCGTGGCAACATCGGCTACGAACAGCTTCCTGCCGATGGCTGATCTGGGCATCGGTGTGTTTAACGTCTGGGTCAGGTCGTTCCGATCTGATGGAATCAAGGGTGCCTGGTCGGCAGCGCGTCGATTCACCATCAACACGCCGGTTACGCTCAATAGTCTGGCCCCAGTCCAGATCACCGCAAGGCCGACGATCTCATGGTCTCCACTTGCAGGTGCTGTGCGATACGAAGTTTGGATCAACAATCTGACAACCGGTCTGCAGCTGGTTCGAGACGCACACGTCACGTCAACAAACTGGACGCCAATCTCAGATCTGCATCTTGCCTCGTATCGTGTATGGGTGCGGGGAATTGATGCCAGCGGCGCGGGCGGCCAGTGGAGCCTTGCGTCAAACTTCGCTGTCGCGGTTGCACCGACGCCTGTCGCACCGTTCCATTCAACGTTTAATCAAACGCCGACTTTCACATGGACTTCCGTCACTGGTGCCGTCAAATATACGTTCCAGCTGCGAAACATGGATACTGGTGTCAATGTTCAATTTGTTCAGAACCTCACGACGACGTCGTTTACCGTGCCGTCAAATCTGCCAAACGGAAATTACCGCTGGTGGTCTGCGGCCTTTGGAGTGAACTCACAACCTGCGGTTTGGTCCGTTGCAACAAACTTCTCCGTCGGCGGCTGGGCCAGCTTTACCAACACGCCGGGCACATTTGGCTCAACACCAACATTTAACTGGCTGGCTGTTGATGGAGCGCAGAAGTATGAAATTCAGATCAACCGCTTTGATATCTTGCAGGCCAATGTGGTCCGAGTGAACAATCTTACAGGCACCAGCTTTAGTGTTCCTACCCCACTCGTTGTCGGGGGCACGTATCGCATCTGGATTCGAGCGATCGGCACGAGCGGCCAACTTGGCAAATGGAGCAACACGCTGGAATTCAATGTCGCAGCATCTGAATCGACAAAAGAGGCAGATTCAATCGATCTTGCATCCCTGGACCTGCTGGATAATCTGCTCGTCGAATTGCTGAATGATGAAGTTCAGCAGCCCGAAAACGTCCCTGCCGAGACACCAACGACGAACATCCACCGATTGAACGACCTGACTACCGTTGAAGTCACGAAATCAGCGGACGCTGACCTCATGACCGAAGCGGCTCTCACCGAAATCGATGACTTGATTAACCTCATCGTTTCCGATCTTCTAATGCAGAAAGAAGATGTTTAGTCCCGCTACCGTGAAGCATTCTTTTCAAGTTGCAATTCAGCCACATGAGGTTCGATCTGCGCCTGTCGAGCTTCAAATCGCACATCGCTGCCTTCGATCGGCTTCTCTGTGTCACGTCGAGTGAACGCATGTTGAAATCGATTGATGGGCAGCGGCTGGCAACCGGCTATTGCTCTGGCCGCGGGGCGACACCAACTACGATCTTGAAGAGCGAATCCTGCCGCACCAACTGAGCGTCATTGCGTTCGTTGACCTTAGTTTACTTTTCTGGGCTCCCCTTGTACCCTGCTACGAAGATGTGTCGGGACATTTTCACGCTGTCAATGCAATTCTGAATTCGCTCAGTGACTGCCACCTGCGTTCAAATCGAATTACTGCAATCATTCCCTGGACTACAGATCGAATTGATCACGTACGCCTATGTCAAAGTACTGGCTTGTTTCGCTGGCAATAGTTCTGGCCTATGTAGTGACCGGATATATCGGTCTTCAGATGCCGGCCGTGGGCACCAACATCACTTTGATTTGGCTGCCGACGGGAATCGCCGTCGCGTTGTTTTATCGGTGCGGCTATCAATACTGGCCAGCAATCACTGTCGCGTCGGCATGTGTGAATCTGGCTGTTGGAACCACTCTTTCAATTAGTGTTGGGATCGCAATCGGGAATACCCTGGCACCTCTGCTGACGACTTTCCTGCTGCAGATGTGGAAGTTTAGCCCACGATTCGAAAGACTTTATGACATTGCTTTGCTGTCCCTCGCCGCGCATCTGGGCATGCTGGTTTCGGCCACCAATGGCGTCCTGATGCTTGCCATATCGGGCAATGCGACTTACGAATACCCGGCGGCCTGGTTGTGCTGGTGGGCGGGTGATTCTTTGGGAGTGATTGCAGCCACACCATTATTGTTGGTTGCAAGTCGCCGTGAAGTTAAGGCCATTCAACAACGATACTCAGAATTTGCCTGTTGGAATTTTCTGACCATTATCTTGGCAGGTGGCGTCTTCATTCTTAACGACAACATCGGAAACCCGGCATGGGCTCTGGCGTTTGTGCCGTTACCACTCATTGCGTGGGCGAGTCTGCGATTTGGTGCAACGGGAACTTCCCTCGCCATCATTATCATCTCATTTGCTGCCACCTACGGCACTTCGATCAAAGCTGGTCCGTTTTATCGCACGGAGCCGATGCAGCAAATTGGTATGCTTTGGAGCTATATGGCCACCATGACGACATTGGGGTGGCTGATTGCTGCGTTGCACTTTGCAAAACTAAAGTTGACTGATCTGCAAAGTGTTCTGGAAAGCGGACTCGGGAAAGCTTCCGTCGGATTTCTACTGACTGACGCAAACCGACTGATCACTTACGCCAATGCTGGCTTCACTCGACTGACTGGTTATTCCGTGGAAGAACTCCACGGAAAAGACTGTCGATCGCTTCAGGGATCAGACACTGATCATCAGACGATCGTGCAACTCAATGCGGCATTGGATGACAACGGCCACTTTGACGGTGAGGTTCTGAACTATCGAAAGGATGGCACGCCATTCTGGAATGCACTCACGATTTCCCCAATCTTAAACGATCGAGGGGAGGGAGTGGGTTTCCTGGGAATTCAACGCGACATCACGGCAAAAAAAGAAGCTGAGTTTGCGTTGCAGCAAAGCGAGATGCGTCTGCGGACGATTCTGGACCTCGAGCCGGAATGTGTCAAGATTGTTTCGGCCGATGGTTGCCTTGTCGAGATGAACCCGGCAGGACTCGATATGATTGAGGCGGATTCTCTCGATCAGGTCCGTGGAGCTCGTCTGGAAACACTGATTGACGAGGAATACCGCCCTGCGTTTCGAGCGATGCATGCTGGCGTGCTTCGTGGAGTCGGTGGCGGTTGTGAATTCTCGGTGATTGGCCTGAAGGGAACCAAACGCTGGTTGGAGTCTCGTGCCGTTCCCTATCGGGACGCAGATGGGAAAATCGTTGGTCAGTTGGGTGTGACACGAGATGTGACAGCTCGCAGGAATGCCGAAACGCTATTGAAACAGAGTCGTGATCGCCTGAACTCAATCCTGAATTCCATTCAAGAAGTGGTATACTCCTCAACGCCAAACGGCGACGCCATTCTGTTTGTCAGCGAACACTGTGAAGCCATTTATGGCCTGCCGCAGTCGGCCCTCGTCAACGACCCGATGCTTTGGCACTCGTTTGTTCATCCAGATGACAAATCACGGGCTGAAAACGCTTTGAAAAGTCTCCTCGAATTCGGTTCTTTTTCGATTGAATACCGAATCATTCGGCCCGATGGTCACGTTCGATGGGTGCTGGATCGCGGTCGATTTATATTCGATGAATCAAACACACCGATTCGGCTCGACGGCGTTGTGTCGGACATCTCCGAGCGAAAGCAAGCCGAGGAGCAACTCAGGGCGAGTGAACTGCGATACCGGGAACTCTTTAAAAACAATCCACAGCCAATGTGGGTATACGACCTTGAGACGCTGAGGTTTCTTGCGGTCAATCAGGCGGCTGTCGCACACTATGGATACAGTCGCGATGAGTTCCTTGGAATGACGATCAAAGACATTCGTCCGGCTGACGATGTGACAGCGCTGCTGGAGAATATTGCGAGGATCACGACTGGACTTGATCGAGCCGGTGTCTGGCGGCACCGAACCCGCTGCGGCAGGATTATTCAGGTAGAAATCACCTCACATTCTCAGGAGTTCAACGGTCGCCCGGCGGAGCTGGTTCTGGCCTACGACGTCACCGAACGTCGACTTCTGGAAGAACAGATCTACGCATCTCAGCAGCGGTTTCAGGCGATTGTGGAGAGATCACATGACATGATCCTGATTTTCAACCATGACGGGACAATTCAGTTCGCGAATCCTGCGTGCCGGGATGTGCTCGGGTACGAACCCGACGAAATGATCGGCCAGCACAATCTTTCTTTTGTGTTCCCAGCCGAACGTGCCATGAAGGCTCAGGAAAATTTTATGGTGAATCAGAACCTGCGACATGAATTTCGCAGCGAGATTCGGACCATGCATAAAGACGGAAGCTGGAAAACAATCGAAGCCGTTGGCGTTAATCTGCTGGATGTTCCCGCACTGTCTGGGCTTGTTTTCAATTGTCGAGACATTACCGAACGAAAAGAACGGGAGCTTCGCACCGTCAATGAACGAGCATTTTTTGAAATGCTCACTGCCGGAGGTTCTCTGCCTGAGATTCTGAGGATCATCGCAGAAGGCTGCGAATTGCTGGCCCCCGGAATGCAATGTTCGATCCTGCTGCTCGATGAAACCGGCCAGTACGTCCACACTGCCGCCGCGCCAAG
>JANOZG010000791.1:0-2256 GCA_031429275.1 Planctomycetota bacterium | reverse complement strand
TCCAGCGGCGGCAGAACCTCCAGCTGCAGATGCAGCTGCTGCTCCACCTGCAGCAGGAGCTGATGCCGCCGCTCCCGTGCAGTCCCGCAGTTTTCTTGCATACATCGCCAGAGCATGCGGCTGGTTTTGGGGGCCTGCATTTCTTCTGGTCTCATTTATTCTTGTTGCTTTGATTATGATGAACCTGTTACAAGTGCGACGGGATGTGCTCTTGCCCACTCAGTTTGTTGAAGAGTTCGAGCAGAAATTGAACGCCAAAGATTTCCAGGGTGCCTATGAATTCGCCCGAGGCGACGAATCATTCGTTGGGCGCGTGCTTGCAGCTGGCATGGGTCGACTGAGTCGTGGTTACGAAGAGGCGGTGGAAGGTATGCAGGAAGCTGGTGAAGATGAAAACATGGCTTTGGAACATCGCCTCAGTTACGTAGCTTTGATTGGCACAATTGCACCTATGATGGGCTTGATGGGAACGGTGCAAGGTATGATTTCGAGCTTTGACGTGATTGCTCAGTCTGCAGTCTCTCCTAAGCCGTCGCAGCTGGCTGATGGTATTTCGACAGCGTTGGTTACGACACTGATTGGCTTGGTGCTTGCGATTCCGGCGATGGTGTTTTACGGTATTCTGAAGAACAGAATTCAGCGGTTGGTGCTCGAAATTGGCATGGTCAGTGAAGGTTTGATGGGGCGATTTGCAACTGTCGGTAAACAAAAATAGTGTAGTTCAAGGTTCGTCGAATGAAATTCAAACCTGCCGATGTTGCTCCGCCTGAATTGGACATGACGCCTATGATTGACGTCGTGTTTCAGCTGATTACGTTCTTCATGCTGATCAACAAATTCGAACAGAATGAAGCAGATGAACGGGTTGCACTTCCAAAAGACCAGCTGGCTGCTCCACCAGTTGTTCAAAGGAAAAACTCGCTTATGCTCAACTTTGGATATATTCGTGACCCGCAGGGAAAGATCACAGACGAAACTCCGTATTTTTTCTTCGGTGACGAGATTGTCCAGCTGCCCGCTGTGCGAACCCGGCTCATTCAGGAAGCAGAGTTTTTTAACGTCACGGGAGTGCCCCTCAGTGATGTCACTGTGGAAATTCGCGCTGACGCCAATGTACCAACCGGAATGGTGCAGGAACTGATCCAGGTATGTCAGGAAGAAGGCATTGCATTCCAGAGATTTGCGCTGAAGGCAACACAGAAGGCGCCCGAGCACTGATGCTTTTTCTTATGGGTTCTATTTTCGTTGACAGGCGTCAATCGGCATGAAATTTCGCAAACGATCTAGTCTCAGCAAGATTCAGCTCGACATGACACCCATGATTGATGTCGTGTTTCAGCTTATCATTTTCTTCATGTGTACTCTGAAGGTTTCTGAACCTGAAGGCGATTTTGAGATCAGCATGCCACTGGGAGCACCTTCCGCGAGTGCTCCATCGGACGCTGTTTTGCCTCCGTTTAAGGTCCGTATGCAGGCAGACGCCAGTGGCGAACTGGCGTCACTCAGCTTTAACGGCGAGAATCTAGGCGGTGGTGAAGGTGCCATTTCAGTGTTGAATTCGAAAGTTTTTCGCAGCATTCAGTCGTTGCAGGCATTGGGAAGTGATCAGTTAGAAAAACAGGAAGTAGAAATTGATCCTGACTACAACCTGAACTATCGCTACATCATCAATGCGATTGGGGCCTGTTCAGGACGAATTGGCGAAAACGGCATTCATATTCCGTATCTGAAGAGCATCAAGTTTGCTCCGATCCGAAAGTCGCAATAGCCAAATTTTCCTGTTGAGCTTTGTAAACCTTTTCGTTGTCTGCCGATCATGTCCCAAGACGTATCACCTGCACGCGACTATGTTGTTCTGTGTTCGACGGATCTCATGCTGATCAGTTCAGTCGGTGGAGCGGCCGAAGCGTGCGGGTTTGCGTTTGCCTCGGTCAATTCTCTGCCGACAGCAATTGAAAAAGCGTCATCCTTGGGCAGCATCGTGTGCCTTGATCTGAACGCTTTCTGTAGTGATCCGAACGAATTCGCAGCATCCGCTTCACCGGAATTAGTGGCCCGCTCCATCGCGTTTGGCCCCCACGTGCATACCGCGAAACTGGATGCAGCTCGAACGGCGGGGATTGGCCGAGTGATGAGTCGCGGGCAATTCGTGTCAGGCTTGTTGACGCATTTTGTGAAGCCGTCGTAGGACGGGACTCCAGTCCCGTCGTCAGGCCTCAGGTCCGGTGTCCCGTCCTAACTTGCAGCACACAGTGC
>JANOZG010000790.1:0-7884 GCA_031429275.1 Planctomycetota bacterium | reverse complement strand
TCGGCCCTGAATGCCGAGGCCCGCAGCTGATTTTTCGTGTCAGCCATATACTCGGCAATGTTCAGGAGAGCACGCACTTTGCCACCGGAACTCTTCACTTCGTGAGCTAGCTCGATAGCCCGATCAATGTCTCCCGCCAAGCACAGATCCCGGACGATAACGCTGAAGTAGCCCGTGCCAAAGTAATTCTCCGCTTCTATTTTCCGAGCTGCGACAACAGCCTGATCAAAGTGACCCGCCGCGCAGAGAGCATCGACAAGGCCGCACAAAGCGGGCACCTTGTGGTGGACTGGCTCTATACTCTCTAACATTTTCTGAGCTTGTTCGAATTCTCCCCTCTCGACAAGTGCCCGGGCAATCAACTGATTAACGTTCCAAGTGTGAACAGCCTCAATCAGCTGAGCCAATTCGATTGCCTTGTCCACCTCGCCTTTTCTGGCAAGAGTAGTCGCAGTCTGAATTAACGCATATTGCCTGCCAGGCCCAGGTGGCATTTCCATTACTGCCTGCGACGCCCGTTCCAACTGGTCAGCGCTCGCTAACTCCACGATAGCCGTCCCCAGTGCTGACGGGTAGCCGGGAACCTGCGTTCTTTGGTCCATGGTTCGGGCGACTTCCAGAGCGTGTTGAAACTGGCCGTCTCTGATCAAGGCTGCAACGATCACGTTAACCATGTCCAACATACTTCTCGCTTCTTTAATTGTCTGGGTCAATTCCAACGCTCGATCAAACTCGCCCACGGCGACAAGATCACGGACAACGGCACTTGTATCGCCAGCTTCCGCAGCTTGCATCAGCGTTGCCAGTCCATGCGCTTTGTCTCCCGCCTCCATTTGTGCCTTTCCAATAAATTGAAGGTAGATTGCCTTGTGCGTAGCAGACCGCATCTTTTGGGCAGTCTCCTCTGCTTGTTGCAGGGTCGTCAGCGCTTGCTGGTGAAAACCCGCCGCAATCTGAGCAGTGGCGATATTTAGCAAGGCACCGGGCTTTTCATAGCCCGGAAACTCTCCGCCCAACTGTTCGGCAACCGACTTCGCTGGCGCAAATTCGCCCGCCTCGACAAGACAAGAGATAATTTTGCTCAGCGTCTTATGCCTTGACTCAGCCACCCCTGATTCCATGGTCAGTTTTGCAGCTTGATTCAAAGTCTCCAGCGCTTGCTGCCGATCTCCGGCCTCTCGCTGTAAGGAGGAGAACTCAATCAGGCCATGTGCTGAATCTGAATAAAACAGCCGCATAAGATTGCTCGGCGTTTCCCAGGGGACTGCTTGTTTTCCGGGCGGTATCGCCTGTTCGGCCTCATCACAGTATCCAGGAGTGATCGCCAGAATCATGGCCAGCGAAGCCGCTGAAGACACGGCGAAGATTTGTCGAACACGATTCATGATTGCTCTCCTGATTCTTGTGACAAACTGGACGTGATCAACGCTGACAACCCGCAATCATCTGGCCGAAGTGCCACCAAGCTTATCATAAAGTGTAACCAGGACGCGGGTGAATAATCGATCTGGTTCGCCTGATCCGCCTGTGGATTGAGTGGAATGACACCGTGACTTTGCAGGGCACTGCTGCATAATTCGTCGATTTCTGAATCATCGCGACTTCGCCAACAATGGCTCAGATGGCTCACTGTCGGTCTCAGTCACGAATGGGTAGCGTGGCAAGCCGAGATCCAGGAACTCTCCTGAGATCGTTACGATGGCATCAAAGTCTTCGTTTGCGGGTTCTGGCAGTACGAGTTCAGGGAACAACCATGTCAGATCGCCCGATTGCACTCGAGCCGTCAGCCAGGCGACTCCGAAGACATGCTGGTCTTTTGCCATCGCATTTGCCGGCGTTTCGAGGAAGAAGCCCACATCGGCAATGGGGCTTTGACTGTCGCACAGAGAATATGTCTGGAATGACCATGCCACGTCCGAACAGAATCGAAGATCGGGCGTTTTGTATCCGCTGAGATCATTGGGAGGATTGAATGCCAGAATTCGACCTCGTCCGCCGAGTGCTTCCGCAATTCGGGCATTGACGCAGTTCCCGAAACTCTCCCCGATGAAAGTTGTCCGGGCAGGATCGATCTGCAGTGCCTTCAGTAACTCTACGGCTTCCGTCGCGACAGGATCGATATTTTGTGCCACGTCCCATGGTGAGGGAATCTGAAAATATCCCCTTGTCCGCCATGACTCTTTGGACCAGTCCACGATAAGGACGTTAGCCTCGGGCATTGCGTCACAGATGGCATCCACCAGCTGGTGAAATCGATCACCGGCTTCGGTTCCACCCATCCCGTGCGTAATTACAAATGTGGGCTGCGTTGGCAGATACTCTCGGTCAGGACGGCGGCAAATGACAGCTCGTGATTCAACGACTGAAGGTTCAGCAGCCTCCCACTGAGGACTTTTGGGGCCGCTGGCGAGCACGGGGCAGGCTGCGAGAGTCATTACCAGCATCGGATGCAGGAACCAAATCGACGTTGCTTTGCAGATTGAACGGAAGTGAGCGGACATGGGAAACTCCGAGGCAAGTTGAGAAATCCATCGTCTCCCCTCAGAGGCCGCGCAGTCCTTTCGCTCGACCGGGGAAAAACAGGCGTTTTCTTGGAAAAACTCAATGTTGCCGCCACGGCAAACAATTTTGAAAATTCAGCGCCCGATCCGCTCGTCTCTGTCGCCTCAGAGAGTGTCGATGTAAATTGCACTACTGGGGTTTGTTTCAAATCAGGGGAGTCGTCAACCGAATGACCGCCACCGTCGATAACAGGGAACTCCCCGACCTTGAGCAGTACCGCAGCTATCTGAAACTGCTTGCTGACCTCCAGTTGAATCCACAGCTGAAGGTCAAGGAAGATGCCTCAGACATCGTGCAACAAACCATGCTGGAGGCTCACCGCGATTTTGCTGGCTTTCGCGGAAAGTCGGACGCTGAACTGCGGGCCTGGCTCAAAATGATTCTGATGCACAACCTGCTGAGCCTGGCAAAACATTACGGTCGAGACAAACGTGCCACAGGACGTGAATTTTCCCTGCAGGATCAGCTGGAACAGTCTTCCGCTCTGCTGCATCGCCAACTGGTCGCCGATCAGACATCGCCCAGCATGAAACTGATGAAACAGGAACGCTCGGAACAGCTGGCAGACGCGTTACTGAAATTGCTCGACGATGAACAGTCGGCCGTGGTTCTGAAACATTTCCACAACTGGTCCGTCGCCGAGATCGCTCAACACCTCGGCCGGACTCAGGAAGCTGTGGCCGGATTGCTGCGGCGAGGTCTGAAAAAGCTGCGTGATCATTTGAGCGAAGAGAGTTGACCATGCCGAACTCTATTGACGAGAACGAAGAACGTGAGCAGCAGCTCGATGCTGTTATCGCGGCTTACTACCGTGCCATCGAAGCCGGTGAGTGCGTCGATCAAAAAGACTTCATTGCTCAGCATCCGGGAGTTGAGCGGGACCTGCGTGAGTTCTTCGCGGATCTCCGGATGTTTCAGGATTCAAACAACCGCGACAGCGGCGATCCTGCCTTGGAACCAACAATCACGACTGGCACAGCACAGCGAAAGAGTTTCGCTGCCGGGACGGACATCCGGTACTTTGGGGCGTACGAAATTCTGGAGGAACTCGGCGTCGGAGGCATGGGTGTTGTCTACAAAGCCCGACACGCCAGGCTCAGGAAGATTGTGGCTCTGAAAATGATCCGGACCGGGGAACTCGCGTCCGAATCCGACGTCAATCGGTTCAAGGCAGAAGCCCGGGCCACAGCGGGGCTGGATCATCCGGGAATCGTGGCTGTGCATGAAGTGGGGATGCACGACAGTCAGTATTTCTACTCGATGGATTTTGTGGCAGGCGGCAGTTTGTCGAAACTCCATCGCGATGAACCAGTGCCCGCACGACGCGCGGCCGAAGTCGTCCGTCAAATGGCAGAAGCGATCAATTACTCGCATGTGAAGGGTATTGTGCATCGAGATCTAAAACCGGCCAACGTTTTGCTGACGATAAATGGCGTGCCCCGGATCACGGACTTTGGTCTGGCCAAGCGCATGTGGGCCGTTGAAGACTCCGTTGCAGTCACCATGACGGAAACCGGTCAGATTCTCGGTACCGCCGGTTACATGTCTCCGGAGCAGGCAGAAGGCAAGGCCAAACTGGTCGGACCACCGGCGGATATCTACGCTCTGGGTGCTGTCCTGTATGCGTTGCTCACCAGCCGGGCACCGTTTGTGGGTGAGTCCCATGCCGACACCATTATGCAGGTGATCCGCCGAGAGCCGATCTCTCCTCGGACCCTTAATCCAAGCGTTCCCCGTGACCTGGAGACGATTTGCCTGAAGTGTCTGAGCAAGGAACCACACGGTCGTTACGGGACAGCTCAATTGCTCGCGGAAGACTTACAGCGATTCCTCGAAGGCCGCCCTGTACTCGCCCGCCCAATCAGCCGCCCAGCGCGGGCATGGCGGTGGTGTCGGAGAAATCCATGGGTTTCGGGGCTTGCGACAGCAGTCTTGGCAAGCCTGGTAATCGGCTCGATCGTTTCAACGAGCCTGGGCATGGTGGCCCACAGGAACTCCATCGAGTCTGAAAAGCGAGGCGCAGCACTCACCGTGTCCCTTGAGGATTCGCAGAAAAAGCTGGCTGAAATTGTGAAGCTGACTAAAGAACGTGCAGAGGCTCTTGATGAATCACGCTGGCAAGTTTATCGCTTTCGACTGATGCGTTTGGAGCAGTTGTGGCAGGAGAAAAACTGGGGCCATCTCGAACGACTGCTTGATGTAAGCGTTCCCACTCCCGGTGAAAAGGATCTGCGCGGCTGGGAGTGGCATTACCTGAAAGCACAGCTTGATCGTCGCGTTTGGAGGATGTACGAGAAGCCGGACACAGAAGCAGTTGCCGAGGAAACGGCCATCGACTGGGACCAGCACACTGACAAACTCGCGGTGTGCCGGAAGGGCGTGATCGACATCTGGCTTGCCGGTGAGCGCCGATTGCTGAAATCAATCTCTGCCCCCGTAGAGTCACGCGCAGGCGCCCTGCGATGGTCGCCAAATCATCGGCAGCTTGCAGTCCTCGGGACTCATCCTGGTGACTTTGACATCCACATCATCGACACCGAGACGGAAACCACTTTCTGTACTCTCGTGGATCCCGACCCGCCTTCGGATAGCTTTGTCAACAACGTCGAATGGAGCCCGAATGGCGCATACGTGGCCGTAACATTCGCAGGCCGGGCAATTCGAATTTGGAAAGTAGCCGATGAACCCATACCGCTTAAACTCCTTGAATCACCCGATGGCGTGGTGTCACATTACATTCACTGGAGTCCCGACCAAGCTACGTGTGTCACGACTTCCCTCGACGGGTGGGTTATGCATTGGAATACCGCCGATTGGACGCTACGCGGGGAAAAAAAGCGGCATTTTACAGAATGGTGCCACGACGTTGCATGGAGTCCCGATGGGACGCGCATGGCCCTAGCGTCAAGAATTGCCGTTGTGGTGGGCGCCGATGGAATGCAGTCGAAGCCACTGGCGGATCAAGGGGCTACAGTGATCGCCGTGCGTTGGCTCGACAATAAACGTCTGATTACCGCCAATAATGCCCACGAACTGCGCATTGTCCATGTCGATGAAGAAATGGCGGACGAGGTGTTTCGGCTACATTCCCAGCAACTCAAGGGACTTTCTCTCGGGCCAAACGAGCAGATTGCATCGGTAGCACCGGGTGAATCGGTCAAAGTCTGGTCTTCGGAGGACATTAAAGCTCATCATATCACGCTACCTGGTACGCAGTTGCCACGAAATGCAGTGGCTTGTCGATGGAACCCTCGTTTAAATATCCTTGCCCTTGTGGCACAACAGCAAGGGAGCGATGTCGCGGCGACATGGTCGCCTGGCGCGTCGCAGATGCACTACGTGCCTTTGACTGCTGGAACGAACAGTCTCACTTGGACTCCGTGCGGCGATGCGCTTTCGATTGAAACGACCGGCGGCCTCTGGACGTCGATCCCCTGGCCACTGACGCCGAGCGTTCCGCCAAAAGTCACGACGGAACCGATGGGTACGTCATTTTCGTCGGACGGTCGCTTCCGCGTTGAAGCTCGGTTGCATACCGGGCAACTCGAGATTGTTGATCAGCAACATCAAGCCGCGTCGGCATTCCCGAAGATCGGAACCCCTTATGCCTATGCCTGGCATCCGACTGAATACGGGCTCGCCGTAGCGCAACACGGTCGAGTCCAACTGTGCCATCCGTTGCTCGATCCGTCGTCCTGGAGAGAAACTCCCTTCGATCAGCGGATTCAGGTGACTCGTACGCTCAGTTGGAACCCTGACGGCACGCACTTGTTGGCCGGTGGTACCAGTGGCGTGATTCTCGTATTGAATGGCACCAGTTTGGAAATAGAGCACGCTCTGTTTGGTCACGCAGGGTCGGTCACTGCGGCGGCTTGGTCCCCCGACAGCACGCGGATTGTTTCCGCAGGACTTTGCGGCTTCTTGCGGTGGTGGGATCCCAAAAGGGGGGTCGAACTCTTCAAGATCCCGATTTCGAAGTCCGACAGCATTGTCGAGCTCAGCTTCAGCGCCGACGGACACTGGCTCGCCGGACGCACTGAAGCCGGAATGGTCTACGTTTGGATGAACGCTTCACCGTCCGCCGCTGGCGAACCTTTGTCTAGCGGCACGGAACCGGAAGTATTCCGATTGAAGCCAGAATTGCCAACCTACCTCGAGAGTCCGATCGGGCCGCTCGCTGTCGCGATTGAGCGCCATCCCCGCGACAAAGAGGCCTATCTTCGACGTGGTCGATGGTTCGTCGCGCGGCAACAATGGCGTGAAGCGCGAGCCGATTTTGAACGAGCCCATGACCTTGACCCCGAAGATCCCTACACGCAGTCAGATCTGACGACACTCTGTCTGATGCTGGAAGATTATGCTGCCTACAACAAGCATTGCGCCCTCATCAAAAAACAGCTTGGGTCCGATATCGCTGGCTTTGAGTCGCTTCGCACCGTGGCGCTGGGGCCCGCGAATTCAGGAGATACCCTGCAGGAATTGCAATCGAAGGTAGACGAGTGGGTTGCAAACGCGCCGGACGATTGGTTCGCAATTCACTGCAAAATGTTGACGTTGTATCGCGTGGGCAAATGGAAAGACTGCGAGATTGCGGTCAGACGTAAGTTGCCAAATGGCCCCAGCATCCTAATGCTTGTTCCCTGGCTCTACCGGGCAATGGCTCTAAAACAGCTTGGCAGGATCGACGAAGCAAAGGGGGCCTTGGACAACGCTAGTCGCTTTGTCGAAATGACTAACTTCAGCAGTTATTCGGAAGGTTTAACAAACACCACGCAGCGCGATGTAACACTCACGTGGTTCGCCTTCGATTTAATGCGAGCCAAGATCGTCTATCGCGAGGCGGCGCAATTGATCCTGGACAAATCTGACGAATTGAAGATTGCACATTTGGCTCTCCACGATGCGCCTGAGGAGATCGAGTGGTCGCCAGCACCTGTGAAAGTCCCTGACGAACATTGAAAACCAAAAAAACTGCAGAGCTGACAGCCGCCATTTAAGCACGGCCCGACGCCGTCGAAGTTCGCATGCAAAGAGGGCGATGGTATCGTGACTGAGGCCTCTGGGCGGAGTCTCTCGCGGATCACTAAAGGGCGCTTGACGGTGTGACCGAAGCAGCGCAGATCACGTGGAAGTGCGGCAGGTCAGGCGATCCATAAATTGTTTGCGACGTCGACCGGTCGCTTCATCGCTGTAGAGCGATTGGAAGACGTGGATCAGTCCGGCTCGCAGTTCGGCCGGTGTCATGCCGGTGGGATGATGAGTGAGATCAAACAGCGTGCACTTTTCCCAGAATCGATCCGCAAACAGACGACCTTCGCGCTG
>JANOZG010000789.1:0-17696 GCA_031429275.1 Planctomycetota bacterium | reverse complement strand
CGAATTGTGAAGGACCGCCGAGCAGCTTAAACTGCCAAGGTACGTAGCCGATCAACTCTCGACCGTGAGGATCGCCGGTGAATTGTCCGCTTTCATAAGTCCGAGTCAACGCCTTTAATGTGTGGCCGTCGCGCTGTTCGTCGTTCTTCAGGACTGGAAAGAAGAATTGACGCTTTGGGTCCCACATCAGCTCAAGCATTTTCTGCTTCAATGATTCGGCTTTGGATTCGAAGCGTTCAGCAATATCAGCCTTGTTCGCAATTCTCGCGATGTAGGCAATCGCTTTGGCATCCGCCCACATGTAAGTGTTGAAAGAAGGTCGATAGCTGGG
The DNA here is from genome assembly GCA_031429275.1 of Planctomycetota bacterium. Classification (GTDB taxonomy): domain Bacteria; phylum Planctomycetota; class Planctomycetia; order Planctomycetales; family Planctomycetaceae; genus SXXK01. Next base: position 17,365 of record JANOZG010000789.1, on the reverse strand, counting down.
AGCACCACGCAGAATGTCCTGCGTTTGACGACTGAGAATGTTGAACTCCATGCCGTCGTCGTGACCAGTTTGCCAGAACAAGCCAACTTCGTGAACGAAGTGCCGCAGCTCCCAGCCTTCGTAGTACGCGATCAGATCGGGTAGCAGATCAATCAAAAGTTTTTCTTTCGGATGAACTCGATCAACCGCAACGGCCGAATCCGCTAACCACGTCGAGTAGTTTCTCGGCTGAGCACCCGGCGTTCGCAGCCAGTACCGCATGTAGTCGTTGGCAATGCGTGGAGAACGCAGCCAGCGAGCTTCGTAGAACTGAAACCCTGCCGGGCAGCTGATCGCACCATACGCACCCGACCAGAACGGCCGATCAATGAACTCGGTGAATGAGTAACCACTATTGGGAGAACCATACGTCAGGTGCTTGGTCACCAGATCCCAGCGATAATAGTAAGTCGTCGCGATCTCTTTGTCCGGACACTCGAAGAACGGAATGTTCGCCGAATACCAATCAAAGTCACGATTGTCCCAAAAGGTCTCGTTATTCAAAAGTCTTTGCTTGTCGAGCACCTGTGCATAAACAGGTTGAGCCAATGTGAAGCAACTGATTAGCAACAGTGCAATGACTTTGGCAGGCATGAGTTCATTATTCCAGCGTTGCAAGTACAGAGACCTACATCAGGTTCCGTGCTTTGATGCTCAGGTATTCATTGATAAGGCGTTCCGTCAGCAAATCCGGTGGAGTGTCAATCAGCATGACACCCGCTTCGCGGAGGGATGCTGCTTCGTGGGATTGGCCGGTGAGGATTTGTGCGGCGGCAGCAGTGTGGAAGGCGTCGAGGTCGGTTTCGGGGATGCGATTGGCCATGGCCCGCAAACCAACATCCTGCAACAGTACACACAGAGGCAGATACGGCAGTGATCGCAACTTCAAGCTGTCACCAATGACACGTAGCTGTAGTTCATCGGTAACGAACGTAATCAACACCACCAACGCTCGCTTGCGCTGAACGGTGGTCAGATATTCCAGCGCCATGCTGTAGTCGGAAGCGTGCGAGGATGCTTGAATGTCATACGTTGATCGCAGTATCGACTGGATACCCGGTTTGCCTCGGACAGGGCGAATGAAACGTTCGATGCGATTGCTGAACGCCAGCAGCGATACGTTGTCGCCCTGCCCCAGTGCGATGTAACTGAGCATGATAGCCGAGTTTAATGCTCGATCGAGATAAGAGATGCCATCCGTCTCGTTGCGCATGAAGCGACCGCAATCAACCATGATGACGATGTTCTGATTTCTTTCGACGTTAAATTCGCGGCTAATGAGTTGTCGCTGCCGAGCGGTCGCCTTCCAGTCGAGCTGGCGAATTTCATCACCATATCGATATTCACGCAGGCGTTCGAATTCACGTCCCTGCCCTGGCATGCGTACCATACGGACACCGATTTCTGATAAGCGATTCTGCCTCGACATCAGTTCGTAGCGATACACCGCGCGAATGTCGGGGTAGATGCGAATGGGCGTCATGAGTCTGCGTGCCTGCTGGCGAGTCCACAGGCCCAATCGTGTCGGAAACCGCAGATGCACGGCCAGCATCTCAGATGCACCGCGACGACTTGGCGTGACGACGTAATGAATGGTTTCTGCTTTGCCCGGCGCAAGGTGAATCGTTTGTGGCAGCCGCTCGACACTGCAAAGCGGCCCCGGGTCATCATGCAGACTAATCGTGAGCTTTGCATGTGAACGATTGCGGACGACCAGCGACGCGGGATTCGACGCACCAACACTGAGGACTTCTGAGATCTCGCGGTGAATATCAATATCGTGCGGCGAGGGGCTGATGAGCAAATCCACACACGCCAATGCCACCAGCACCAGATTCAACAACAGCGCAATGTCAGCGACGCCCCGATCGATGCTTGACATCATCAACGGAATCGCCAGCATCGCGGCCAGCAGCACAAGTCGCCGAGTCGGGATCATGACCGAGGTGCCTCGACGCTGTCCATGATCGCCCGGATCGTCTCATCCGGCGTGCTGCCTTCGAGTTCCGCTTCCGGACGCAACCGCAGACGATGACGAAGAATCCATGGAGCCAGTTCTTTGATATCGTCCGGTGTGACAAAGTCGCGGCCTCGACACGCTGCCATCGTTCGCGATGCCAACAGCAGATTCACACCAGCGCGCGGGCTTGGGCCGATTGTCACTGAGCCCCATGAACGTGAAGCGTCCAGAATATCCACGATGTATTTCAGAATCTTCGGTTCCACGATTACTTGTCGTACGACCTGTTGAATCGCCAGCACATCTTCCGATTTCATCACGGGATGCAAGTCGAAGTCTGACAGACGTCGAGGGTCACGACCGGCTGCATAGTGTCCCAGGATTTCCATTTCGTCGGCAGGCGGCGGATAATCCACCAGCAACTTGAACATAAAGCGATCCACTTGTGCTTCCGGCAGCGGATATGTGCCTTCGTGCTCAATTGGATTTTGAGTCGCAATGACCAGAAACGGACGTTGCAGAATGTGCGTCTTTCCATCGACACTGACTTGCGCTTCCTGCATGACTTCCAGCAGGGCCGACTGAGTCTTTGGTGGCGAACGATTGATTTCGTCCGTCAGCAGGATGTTGGTAAAAACTGGGCCAGGATTGAAGCTGAATGCTTGCTGTTTTAAGTCGTAGATGCTGTGCCCGGTAAGGTCGGAGGGCATGAGATCAGGAGTGAACTGAACTCGCCGAAACTGACACGCCACTGTCTTTGAAAGTACGTTGACGAGCAGCGTTTTTCCCAGACCAGGCGGTCCTTCAATCAGCACGCTGCCTTCCGCAAATAGTGCGATGACGACACCTTCGACGAGTTCCATCTGGCCGACGACGACTTTGCCAATCTGATCGACAACAGCTTCGAACAGATTCTTGACTTCACTAAGTTCCATTGTTGATGATCTTGAAGGGGAAGAGGGTAAAATGAAATAATTTTGCATGAACGACCTTGGCGAGCAGGGGATGTCAATCCCCTGATTGTGCTGTTGAACTGCGAAGAATCAGGGCACTGACGTACGCCCCTCGCCTTTTTTCGTGGCCCATCTCGTGGCCAATGCGATATTCCCGATCACGTTACTTTCTCCTCACGAATACCGGATAACCGACTCTGAAATTCAGCCAGCCAGCGAAGTGATGCGGCAGTCTTTTCTCGCGACAACCCGGAGGTTTCAGCCAGCATCTGAGCTTCGGCAAGACGTGTGCGAACTTCATCGACATGCATGCCTGCGCGGCTGGCCAGGGTCTCGGGTTGATCCAGGCGAGCCATACTGCCGTATCGGCGACGCAATTGACTGCGAATATATTCCAGATAGCTGCGAATGACCGCGCCGCCGTCATTGAGTCGATATTGAAGGTTGCCGACAGCTTGCGCACTTTCCTTGAGTGATCGGCGTTGTAGTGTTGAGACATCCTGTGCCGGGCCGAAGCGATAGAATGCCAGCCAGATGCCCAACACTGCAACCAACACAAGCTGCAATGTTCCAATTCGCAAAGACGGACTGAACAGCACTCCTGTTTGTGCATAGGCATCGCTGGCATTGAAATATTCGCTCAGCACAATGGACGCGTCCTCGCCGAGTTTTTCGCGGCTGTGCAAATAACCACGTTCGACCAGACGCACGGCCAGCAGTCTTGACTTGCTGTACAGCATGCTGCGGTTCGAAAAGATGTCCGAACTGGAACACGCGATGACTCGGCCATTTCCCACTGGCCATGTCGCTGCTTCGATGCGATCTTCCGTGGAACTCACCAGAGTTTCTGTCGCGAGATACGACGGCACTTCAAGGTCGGCACTGGAATGCCACTCGACCGAACCCTCCACAAGATCGCTTGAAGCGTCTACCTTTTCGCCAGGTGTTGAGAAATCTTCCACATCTTCCTTCGTTGGTCCAATGCCCGGTGCCGGAGTTAACCCGGGAGTCTTCTTTTTCAATATGTCTTCGGGCGAACTCATTTCGTTTTCGTCGTCAGTGCTATCATCTCCGGTGGTTGATTCTGAAGGTATTGTTGATTGAGATCCGTTTTGAGGAATGGCATCCATTTCCAGTTCCGCGGCGGATTTCTGAGCCGAATTGGCTGCTGGTTGAGATGACTCATCAGCCGGCGTTTGTGTCTCAGGAGCTTCAGCGGGAAGATCATCCGGATCGTCAGGAGTTACCGGTGATACTCCCCGAGTCGATTGTGATGTACCGGTTGGCCCGGTTGCTGGCGTAGTTGCAGTCGTTGTTACTGACCATAATCGCTTCTGAGTTTGAATGCCCAGCGACAACATTTCAAATTCCGGGTCGTCCCAGTTGGGAGCGAAAACCAGCGTGCCTCCGTTGTACACAAACTGATAGAGTTCAGTCTGTTCTTTTTCGTTTGGGTATCGATCAGGAGAAATCAGAACCAGACACGACTGTTCCTTCGGGACAGCCAGCAGAGCATCACGCTCAACACGCGGATACAACTTACTGAGGACCTGATAGAGCCCCAGTTTGCCATCCACAGTTGTACTATAGGAATCCGCAGCGGAACCATCTTCTCCTGGCAGCCACCAGAATTGCAGAACCACAAGGAATGCAGCCGTCAAACCCCAGAAGGTGTCAGACTGCAGCAGTCGGCGCTTCTTCTTCACGGAAGGCTCCTTGAAAACTGGTCAGACACTTTTCAAACATCTCGGCCGTCGGAGTTCGACGTCCAAAATACACATATTCAAACTGTGACGCAGTTATCAGATAACCTTGGCGCTTATCCTCGCGTCTCCAGACGCAACGCAGGTAATCTCGATTTGTCAGTCCCTTGCGGTATCGAATCAAACCCGCACGCTCGATCCAGCTCATACTTCCCAGCAACAATTCTCGAATTGCCGCGCGGTAGTTTCCAGTCGCGGCAAACTGCATAGCGCGGGATTCGTATGTGGATGCTGCCAATTCTCCCGGAGGTGTCGTTACGTCCGACAGAACGTCGTCGGAATCAGACAGTAAGCCGTCTCGATTGCGTTTTTTGGCATCGATCGATTTCACGATCATGGCTGCGATAACGACCAGTAACAGCACGATCACGGCGATCACGACGATGACAAAGGCGTTTGCCAAGCTACCAAGACCGAAGTCCCAGTTAAAAATTCCTGAATCCGATGCGGGAGTTGTCGGTGGCGCTGGGGGCGCACCTGAACCACCAAAACCGCTGAACAGCCAGCGGAAAAAGTTGAAGATGGCTCCAAACAAATCGCCGATCTTTTGGCCAACCCATTCCAGCGCGCCGCCAAGAAAGCCTTTATCGATATCATTTTCCGGCAATCGTTCAAGTACCGTACGTCGTACTGAGCGAAATTCATTACCGTTCATGACCTTTTCGCCGACCCGATCAATCTGCGAACCATCAAGCGGTCCGGATTGGATCATCAAGGCAGCGGCTGCAGGGGCAGAAATGCACGGGATGAACAAGGTGGCTGCGAGAGTGATCAGGAACAGCCTTACAGCAGGCTCCAGTTTTACCCGTGTCCGACGGGCGAGGGCGATGGAGTTGCTGATCGCCTGGCCTGTCGGACACGGGTTAAACGAACAAGCAGATCGTTTTGTTTGCATTCGTATCATACAGCCAGCTCCTCAATACGAGTGGCCTCGGCGCGAAACTGGAGCTGCAGATCCCAGCATTCATTTCGAGTTCTCTGATCAAGGTAACAGAAGAACCATGCCAGGCGAATCACAGGATACGGCAACCATGTTGTCAACTGGATCGCAGTCAGCACTTTTGGATCATCGTTGAGCAATTGAAAGAATACGTCACCCGGACTGCGTGAACTGGCGAAGGCGATCTTGAAAAAGAGTGGCACGTTAAAGAGTGTCGTTGCCAGAAAATCCAGAATCAGAAACAGGCCAAACGATAACACGGCCCAGAACAACATCAGTCCCAACAAACGTCCCAGGTTTCTGGCATATCCGCCGCCGCCAGCAAGCCAGCTCAATCGCTTTGTGACACTGTTCACGGGCGATTGCTCCAGCAACAAAACTTCCGGCATGTGCCCGGCGTAAGCTGTCACAAATATGGAAGGCACGACAAAACAGAACCCCGTCACAGACTGCATGAAACGCATCACAAAAGTTAACAGCAGCCAGGCCCAGAATCGACTTCTCCAGGCTTTGAGCGATGCCTTGACGGAAATTGGCACACCAAATACCTGCGGCCCCATGCAGGCGACCAAAAGTGAGCTAAAGACGGAACTAAAGAACATAAAGATGACAGCAGACCATAAAAACATCCCCGCTGAAATCGACGCCAGCAGCCATACTAAAACGCAGGACGGCACGGCGCAGATTAACCAGAGTCGGAACAAAGGGCCGCAAAATTCCCGGGCAAAGACGAATGCCAAATCCAGGCAACCGCCCGTCGTACGACGTTCAACGGTGACGATACAGTCTTCAACTTTCATTTGCGGTGCCTCCGCGACCGGCAAGTGAAAGATAAGAAATCACGAGAAGCCAAAGACATGAACCGACGATGTATTTGAGGACTGGCGGAATCGGCAGCGGAGAGAAATAGCCTTCCAGCAAGGCGGCAATGGCCAGCATCGCCCCAGCTCCCAGTGCCAGTTTCAACGATTCCAATCCGTTGTGCCGCAGCGAATCTATTCGCGTGCGTTGACCGGGAAACAGAATTCCGTGAGCGAGCACAAATCCGCCGCCGCCGGCAATCACGATGGCAGTGAGTTCGAATGACCCGTGTGAGATCACAAAGCTGAAGAAATTCTCCGTCGTCGGGTGACCTGCCGACAGAATATATCCGGTCACCATGCCGATGGAGATCCCGTTTGAAAGCAACACGAAGCAGGTACCGAGGCCGATGAATGCTCCCAGCGCATATGCCTGGAAGGCGATTCCAGTGTTGTTCTTAACATAGAACCCGGCCATTGTGGAACGTTGCCCAGCGTATTTGGCGTCCATGTCTGTATAAAGTTCTTGACCGAAGTTCTGGCTGGCTGCTTCAAGCGATTCTTTGCCAGCGATCATTTCCGCGATATCCGGCCTTAGCCAGCCCACGACGGTTGAAGCCAGAAACGGAATCAGGAACAACGCCAGCGCCAGCGAGAACGCTCCAATGCGACGACGAAATGTGCGAGGAAAGTCATAGGTGAAAAAGTTCCAAACCACTGACAGTGATTTTGGTGCCGATCGATAGAGCGCGTTGTGTCCCTGAGCGACCAGATCGTTGAGATACAGTTCCAGCCTTGCACCCCATTCACGCGACTGCACAAGCGACAGGTCATAACAGATGGATCGATACAATCTTGACAAATCAGCGACATCGCGGCTGGCCCACTTGCTTTGACGACTGTTTCGCAGCCTCGCGATCAGTGCTTCAAACTGCTGCCAATCCGATCGCCGCTGGCGGATGAAACGTTCACGATTCACGGCCAGCCCTTCCTGTGTTTGTGGAATCGGCGGCAAGGAATTCAGCGACTTCCTGCACGACTTCCTGCGAAAACGCATCATCCGCAGGTACCGCACGCTGTCGTCGATTCGGTGTGGCCGCGGATCTGTTTTGGCCCGCCAAAGCCGCTGTGTTCGACTTTGTTCCGTCTGGATTGTCGGCGAACGTTTTCAGAACACGCAGTAAAAACAGCGTTTGTCGAAATCCCTGCGTGCGAAAAAACGTATGCGGATTTCGAGGATCCGGCGGCGGTTCCACATAACCCAATCGTTGCCTCAACGCCTGACTCAGCGGCCTTGCGATTTCCTCGCGGCGTGCTTCAGAAATAATGCGATCGGATTCGAACAGGCGCTCGATCACAGCCAGGGTTCTTTCCGGCACACTGAACCGGCGAGGACAATCGGACCGGGCTATGGCTTCGATGTTCGCCGTCAATCCACCCGCGCGGCTGATCCATTCGCGACGTTCATCAATCACCATGGTATCGAATATCAGATCACCCAGCCGCTGCAGGCGGCGTGTCATGAGCATTGAAACCATGCCGATGGTGTAGAAGAACGGCAACATATCAGCCGCTCGCAGAAAATTTCGTCCGACGGCACTGATAGGGTCAATTGGAGTGCCGTTGGTTCTGACCACGCGCAGTCCACAGGATCGCTTTCCCGGCGTCTGGCCATTCCAATAGCCTTCGAACAAAGCAAAATAGAACCAGTCAAGCAGAAACGACATGATCAGGATGCCGCCCATCCCCAGCCCTGCACCAGCTTCACCAAACGGAACCAGAAACATGGCCAGAATACTGATGACAGCGATAATGCCAAACTGAATCAGTCTGTCGAGCACCCATGCCATCGCACGTGGTCCTGCTCCGGCAATTAGAAATTGAAAGTCCGCACCTTCAGGCGTCTCAACGACAACTCGCGTGTCAACTTTCTGTTTTCGCGGTGGGCTCATAGAAGGACAGGTTTGCCAACAAAGTATGACCGAACTACGTCAACTTGCACCGCAACCAGACGGGGGTCTTCTAACACTGGCAAACATGACAGAAAGTCTTGGCTTTTGCAAGCAGTATGGCGATTTGTGTCGTGGTAAGCATTGAGTGAAAAACTATTGCCTGAATTATCGTAGTGAAATTCGCCATAATCCCGTGTGTATCGGATTTGTGGCGAAATCCACTACGACAGCTGTTCAGAATCATTGGTGTTTAATCAACGACCTTGATGTCGAATTCATTCTTCCCCGCCGTCACATCCAATTGAATATCATCTTTCGTAACAACGCGAGCGTCATCGACGGTCGGGCCGGGAGCGACTGCGCCCATGCTGGTGACGATAACGTCGTAAGTTCCCGTGACGGCGCCGGAGTTTGCCGGGATCCTGAATTTTCCTTTTGACACCATCGACCAGGCGACGGGATCGTTGCTGCTCTTTGGCCTGAAGGCGATCGTGCCAAACTTCATCGGTTCACCGTTGAGCTGAACGTCGCCCTCAATCGCCTGGCGAGTGCCTGTTGTCAGCAGTGCATTTTGTCGCAGCCATGTCCCGGCGTTGCTGATCCACTGAGACAGCGCCGGATGCTCGTTGGCCAATCCAACCCCGTGCGGGCCTTGTTGATAAATGTGGAGTTCAGCGGGGACTCCGGCCTTACGGCACGCCAGATAAAAGCTGATGCTGTTTTCAGGAGGAACACCGGTATCTTCAGAAGTGTGAAACAGGAAGAGCGGCGGTGTTTCTTTTGTGACATTGAGCTCATTCGAAAGCGATTTAAGCTGCTCATCGGTAGCGTCTTTACCGAACAGATTGTTGCCTGAGCCGCGATGAGCGTAGTCTGCCGTTAAACTGACAACGGGATAGCCAAGAATGCCAAAGTCCGGTCGGCAGGTTTCTTTTTCAACCACGTCAGCAGCGGCCGGATCTCCTGCATCGAAGTGTGTGACAGAAGTTGATGTCAGGTGTCCGCCCGCTGAGAAGCCCATGATACCGACTCGATGCTTGTCGATTTTGAATTCGTCGGCGTGGGCTCGCACCAGACGCAGAGCGCGCTGAGCATCCATGAGCGGGACTGGATGACGGTATGGCGACAATCGATATCGCAGCACAAATGCCGTGACTCCGATGCTGTTGAAGTACTTCGCTGGCTGCACTCCTTCGTGGTCGGTGGCATGAATTGAATAACCGCCGCCGGGGCAAATGACAATCGCCGCGCCGTTGGAGTTTTCTTTTGCAGGGTAAACCCACACGCCAGGTTTGTCCGCGTCGGCATCACCTTTGGCCTGCGGAGCTCCGTCCTGCCAGAGAAGACGAAATTCGGGTGGATGAAAGTCGTCAGCTTCGACGACTGACGAAGTTACAGCAGCGAATACTGACAATGCAAGCAGGGCAGGAATGAGGTGAGTCATGAATCGAGCTTTCGGTAGAATTCATCATTGTAGGACGGGTCTCCAGACCCGTCCGGACACGGATGGTGGTCAACACGGGACTGGAGTCCCGTCCTACGGTTGAAGAACGGCGTGGGCTACCGTTCGGCTACTTTGCCAGATCAACACAGATGATTTCTTTGTCGTTGCGGATGTATGCATGTTTATTTACCAATGCCGGCATGCTCCAGACGACGTCACGTCCAAAGGCTGTATTGGTCTGATCGATGACTTTGACGCGATCAATTTCGGTGTAGCCTTTGGGCGAAAGTTTTACAAACAGCAATTCGCCCAATTCATTGAAGAGCAGATAGCGGTCTTCGTGGCGAACAATAAACGCTGTTCCAGATCCGGGGGGTCTTTCAGCAATCGGGGCAGATGTTTCCCAGAGACGCTCGCCGTCCGGAATGGAGACCGCACGCATCACACCTTTTTGATCCATGCCGTAGAGCACGTTGCCATCCACAATCGGTTGTACATTGACGGGGCAAATGATGTTCTTCTTATCGCGCCAGACTTCTTTGGCAACTGGTTTCGTCGAATCCATTTCGATAAGGACGCTGCGATTGCTGTAACCAGCAACATAGAGGTAGTTACCGACCATCACTGGCGACATAATGATAGAACCGTTCGATGCTTCGTATGGAATCGACCAGTATTCCTCGCCGGTTGCAGGGTCGATCGATGAGACCGCATTCGGACGCAGCAGGATCAGTTGTCGCACGCCGGCATGATTGAAAATGGTTGGCGGCGAGTATCCTTGTTCCGGCGATGTTGTGCTCTTCCAGACTTCTTTGCCGTCAAGCTTGTTGAAGGCGACGATATGACTGCCTTCTCCGCCAGCGAGGCACAGAAGATTGTCGCCATCGATTAAAGGATGCGCGGCGTAGCCCCACAGAGCGGCTTTTGTTCCGTAGTCTTGTTTCAGGTCGTGCGACCAGATCACGTTTCCGTCGGCGATATTCAGACAAATCAGATTTCCTTCCGCACCAAGCGTATAGACGCGGTTGCCGTCAACGTTGGGAGTGCAGCGAGGACCGGAAGGATATGAAATCGCGTATTTGACTGGATACTTGTGCGACCACAGCATTTTTCCAGTTGCTTCATCCAGGCACTGAAGACGTTCTTCGCCGGTGAATTCCTTACGACTGAAGTTATCAACTTTGACGTCGTCAGATGTTATGTAGTCGGTTACGAAAACCTTGCCACCAGCAACGGCTGGACCAGAGTACCCTCCGGCAACTGGAGTTGTCCAAAGGACTTTCGGTCCCCCGTCAGGAAATCTTTCGATGATACCAGTTTCACGCCAGACGTTATCACGTTGCGGCCCCATCCATTGTGGCCATTCGTCACCGAACGCTCGTTCGCCGCAGACACACGAGGTCCACGCGATAGCCAAACAAAAATTTACTAACTGTGTTTTCCTTTGCACTGTCGATCTCCAGAATCGTCTGCAGTTTTACTATTCACCCGCGTCAAAGCCGGGAACTCTTCGTATTCTGCGCGAACGCGGAACAGTTGGGGAGGGTCATGAGGACAGGTTTTACCTATCCTGTTGCGAAATTCGATGTGTCGTAGTTGCATCTACGAATCGAGTGACATCAATTTACCATCGCCGATGATTCTATGAATGCTCCGCCCGCTTCGCAGTCAAGTACTCCCGGATCGCGATATTTGTGGCTGGCTGATGTGTCGTTATTGGCTGTGGCGCTGATCTGGGGTGTGAACATACCCATCATGAAAGTCGCTTTGAATCGAATTGATGCCTATGCATTCAACGCGATTCGACTGGTCGTCTCGTCGCTGGTGCTGATGTATTTCGCACGACGCGAATTCTTACAGGGAATGAAACCGTCCGCAGCATTGTCGAAGCGTGATATTTTGATTTATGCAGCCATTGTTTCGGTGGCGTACCAGTTCTTGTTTCTGCTTGCGATCGCTCGTGCTACGTCCGCAGACGTCGCACTGATCATGGCGACTGTGCCAATGTGGACAGCAATCGGTGCCAGATTCTTCCTGAAAGAGATCTTGCCTTTGATGGCCTGGATCGGGCTGATCATCGCGTTCGCAGGAACCATGATCGTCACGCTGCATAAAGCGCCGCCTCCGGCTGCATCACCAGCCACTATCGAAACGTCAGGCTTGTCGCTGAAATCACCAGCGACCGAAATCGCTGAGAATGGCGAAGCAGAGCAAGAATCCCGAGCTGCAGCAACGCGGCTCCTGGGCAATTTTTTTGCGTTGTCCGCTGCTCTTGCCTGGGCGAGCGGAACGGTTTTCAGTCGTCCGTTGCTGGGAAAGATCTCTCCGATACAACTCTCTGCAAGTTCTGCCACGCTAGGGCTGCCGTTTCACATCGTGATTGCACTTTGGATGGGGGCAGGTTCAGTGCCAGATTCCATTGCCGCTTTGAAATCTTCGTCGCTGATCGCCTGCGTTCTGTATTCCGGAACGCTCTCCACAGGTCTTGCGCTGGCAATGTGGAGCTACGGCGTAAAGCATGCCGGTGCGGCTCAGGCGGCCATGATCCAGAATTTGACACCCATCGTGGCGATGGCGGCCGCATGGATTTGGCTGGGAGAAACAATCAATGCAGCACAAGCACTGGGGGGAGCCATGATCATCGGCGGCCTGTTTATCATGCGTCGAAGTCGCCAGCTCAGTTTGAATCGTAGCGTTTGAAATGCTTATTTGGCTTTGACAAGCAGGTTATCCGATTTCAACGTCGCGGATAGGGTTCTCCTGAAGATCCTGTGGATCAGCCGCCGAACGTGACCAGTAGGAGAGCACGGGATCGCCGTTCAGGCAGGCCGATTTTGCGGTCTGCTCAGATCTGGCCACTCGTATGCAGAATATCGTTCCTGACGAATTTGACGCCTGAACGGACCGGCGGAAACAAAAACCAGGGCGATATAACCGGTGCAACTCGTTGCGTGATCGCAACAAACGACTTGCATCTGCGGGGTACCGTTTTAGAATTTGACTGATGAGTCAAACTGCGCAGGATATTGTTTATTAAAGTTGTCGTATTGCCACACGTTCCAGTGGCGGCAATGACCTCTTGAGACAATAACCGGCTGATGGATGCTCAAACCACCATTTTTGCACGGACGTCCCCCTCCTGGGAGTATTAGAAAACATGGCAAAGAAATATCTCAGCCTCGAAGAAGCCGCCAGCATTCTTGGTATGACAACCGAGCAAGTAATGAAGGCTCGTGAACAAGGCGAAATTCGTGGATTTGCAGATCGAGGCAGCTGGAAGTTCCAGGAGCAGCACGTCGATGAATTCCAGCGAAGTCGTCAGGCGGACTCCGCACCGGACTTCCCGATTATCCACAGCGATTCATCATCGTCAGTTCTTGAGGAACCGGATGCTGAAGATCTTTCATCATCGGACAGTGACGTGCGTCTGTTCTTTGATGATTCATTGTTTGGTGACGACGAAATGCAAGGTCTGGCTTCGTCTGGCAGTGATGTTCGTTTGTCAGGAGACAGCGGACCGAATATCGACGAAAACGAAGCAGACGAAGCAGACGAAGAACTGGATCTCAGTGGCTGGGGCAGCGATGCAAAACTCTCGGATTCGGACAGCGACGTAAAACTTGTTGGTGCAGGAACTCAGCCCGACGTTGATCTCGGCGCGACAATTCAGATGAATGATGATCCTGACAGCGACGTCATCATGGTAAATGCTTCAGACAGCGAAGTCGATTTGTCTTCAGACTCAGAATTGAAGCTCGCTGATTCTGATAGTGACGTGCGTCTTTCAGCCGAAGATGACGACAGCGACGTCGCGTTCGTTGATGAACCAGAATCTGACGAAGACGACCTGGCTGGCACAGTCTTGTTTGATGGCATCAATTCGGACAGTGACGTAAAACTGATGGGCAGCGAAGATCTGCTGCTGCCCGATGAGGACAGCGACAGCGACGTGAAGCTGAGTGCTGATCTCGATCGCACAGATAGTGATATTCGGTTGGCAGAGCCTTCGTTGCCGCTGTCGGCAATGAAAACACCGGTTCCACCGGCAAAACCAAATCGTTTGCAGCTACCGCCGGATGACAGCGATCTGAAGCTGATTAATAAAGGATCAGGGGTTCGAAGTGGCAATCTGGACAGCGGAATTTCGCTGGACGTAAAAGGTAGTGGGCTTGGTCTGGATGCAGACGAAAGCGGGATTTCACTGGAGATGGACAGCGGTATCAGTCTGGATGCCGATGACAGCGGCATCAGCCTTGAAGCATTCGATAGTGGTGCAGTGCTGCAGGAAGACAGCGGTATCTCGCTGGATATCGGTGACAGCGGGATTTCGCTCGATGCCGGTGACAGTGGAATTTCGCTGGATCTCGACGATGACAGCGGCATCTCGATGGAAGCAGACGACATGGGCCGCACGATGCCTATGCAGGCGATCCCGGGCGCGAAAGCGGCATTTTCTGACACTGCGATGACAACGCAGTTCGAAATCCCAAAAGCCAACAAACGCAAAGATAGTGAATTCGAACTCGCAGGACTTGATGACGATGACGACGATGAAGGCTCAAACACGGGCGTTCTGACGTTTGAAGACGAAGAACAAATCAATTCAGGTCCGACAACTGCGGTCCCATCGCTGAGATCGAACGCAGTGCAGGAAGAAACCGAAGAGGAATTTGTCGACGAAGAGGCGTCGTACGACGACGAAGAATTTGAAGACGATGAAGAATTTGAAGACGACGGCGATCTTGACGTTCATGATTCAGAGGAATTTGAAGACGACGACTTTGATGCCGGTAAGAGTCCCGCTGCTGGACTTCCTGCAGCAGGTCGAGCCACGCGCGCAGAAGTTGACTGGGGAATCGGTACAAAAGTGCTGATCGGATTCAGCGCGTTTGCCTCTGTCGGCTGTGCGGTTGTGGGCATCGAACTCGTGCGGACAATGTGGTTGTGGACTCAACCTACGGGAAGTGCGCCGGCTTCAAGCATCCTGCAGATGATTGGCGGAGCATTCTAAAATACGATAGAACGGTACTGACGCAGCATGTTTATGCGTCAGTACCCCGTTCTCGTGTTTTCAGTTTCGTTAGTCGCACATGGTAGCGAAAAGGATTGTGTTTCCATGAAGATTGAGCATTTGGCCTTCAACGTCGCCGACCCATTGAATATGGCTCGCTGGTACGTGGAGCATCTCGGCTTCACCGTAAAACGCCGTACGATGGACGCACCTTTCGCGCATTTTATGGCCGATGACAGTGGTACGGTGATGCTGGAGATTTACGGAAACGCCGGGGCCGCCAAGCTCGATTTTCCAACTGTCGAGCCACCCGCACTGCATTTGGCATTTGTGTCGAAAGACATTGCGGCTGATGTGAAGCGTCTAACCGCCGCTGGTGCGACCATCGTGGCAGATATGCATGAACTACCACCTGGCGACACGTTCGCGATGCTGCGTGATCCGTGGGGTGTGCCGTTGCAACTGGTCAAACGAAAAACTGCGATGATCTGAATGGTGCTGTCAGATGTCTTCGCTGGTCAAATATGATCGTTGAACGGATCAGTAAACTCAAACACGACGAGCACAGGCTTTCGAGGTGCTGGCAGTGTCGTTGCTGAAGCGTTCTCGGATGATGCAGCCAGTTTCTTTTCACCTGGTTGAGACGATGCCTTGCCTTCAGGGATAGCACTTCGGGCAACCAGTTTCTGATCGGCGACATCAACAGTTTCCGATCTCTTTGGTAGCGTTACGTAGACCTGACCAAAGTGCAGTTCGGAATATGTGGGGGTCTTCAACGATTCCTGCAGGCGACTGATCAAACTCTCACGGCTTGATTCTGCAACGTTTTGTGCGTTCCAGTCCGCAGACTTTGCATCTGCCTGAGGAACAACACTGTTGATAAAGTCTTCCTCGTTGACACGGGCCGATGTCAGTAAAACCCCAAACCGATTGTCGTGTCTCTCATCATCATGGTCGACAATCGGCTGAATATTCATATCGTTCTGAGCAACGATTGCTTCGATGTCTCGCATGACATCATCACGGTCTCGTGAATTCACCTGCACAACGACAATACGCCAGTCGTCACTCTCCAGGAACGGTCGCAATTCTTCATGCTCAGGATGATCAGCCGCGACGGGCGGCCCCGCCTTCATAACAGAATCCATGCTGGCTACAGAATCCGCGGGCACAGAATCAGAAATGCCCATCGATTCAAGATTCGCCGAGGCCGGATTCATTTTCGATGCAACCCGGTACGAGTCGTTTACTCCTGATGGTCGCAATATGATAACCAACCCCAAAGCGCAAGCTGCGATTGTGGCTGAGACTATTAGTCTTTGAGCCCAGCTACGATTTGCACCATCCAATACTGATGTCTGTGATTTTGCAGAATCGTCGAGAATTGCTTGCCGAACAGAAACCGCAAACGAACCCGGCACTGGCTTCACCGGCAGCGACTTCAGACGCTCACGAATCTGATGAATTCGCCCCACATATCTATTCACAAGTTCAGTATTGCCGATTCTGGCAAGCTCCAATGCTTCTTCAGATGCGAGATCCCCGTCCAGTTGTCGAGACAACAGAAACTGCATTCGCTCGGCGATTTCGGGCGAAATGGGATTGTGATCTTGAGGAGATTGCATTGTTATTCAGCAAGAATAGGCAGGAAATCTGTGGTATTTGCCCTCAAGCGAATCGACTGAAGAATCAACGCCTTGAGACGCGCGGGGAATTTTATGTTGGACGATCGAACCCGTTGTCGTGTTCCCGGATTCTTCAGAATTGTCAGAAATACGTCAATTCAGGTAAGCGGGGGATGTGCTTCATCAGACCGATTTACGAATGACTCGATGAAAATGCAGTTCGACTTCTCGATCGACGACGCGGCGAATTCCCTCTACCAGGCAGTTCGGCTCATGGTCGGATTCTCCGACTCGCTTAATGTCCGCAAGTGAAGTGCCTGGCAGGACGCTATAGGCCCCCTGATAAATGATCTGATTGCCGGCATCAAGTTCCGGAACGATGAAGTGTACCGTCGCTCCATAACACAACATGTGGTGCTGAAATGCATCTTCATAAGGGCGGAATCCGGGGAACGGCGGCAACAAACCGTGGTGCAAATTAATGATACGGCCACCGGCGAATTTCCAGCATAGTTCTGCAGGTAACACTCGCATATACCTGGCCAGCACCACGTAGTCAATTTGCTGATCGTCGATCGCCTGGGCCAGCTGGAGATAGTCCGGGTTTCCAGCGGAATCGCCGATGTTCACAAAGGGAACTTCAAATTGGTCGGCCACACTCCGACAGGAATTGCGATTTCCGATCATCACCGCGACATCAGCCTTCAGACGCCTGTCACGAACAGCTCTTAGAATTGCCAGCGGCGGTTCAGTTCGATAGGTCGTGCAGATTGCCAGGCGGGGAGGTCGATCGTATTCATCTCTGGACCACACTCGAATCTGAAGTCCACGCAGCAGACCAATTTCCTGCAGATGTTTCCTCAACGTGGCTACGGACA
>JANOZG010000788.1:0-2405 GCA_031429275.1 Planctomycetota bacterium | reverse complement strand
CGCACGCTTTCGGAAGCGACGGCATTCGATCTGGTCTTAGTGTTGATCATCAGCGAAACGACGCAGCAGGCAATGGTCGGCAATGACAATTCGATGACTAACGGCGCGATTCTCATCTTCACTCTCGTGGGAGCGGACATTTTGCTCTCCTATGCCAAGCAGTGGTTTCCGCGTCTGGATCCCGTACTGGATGGTACTGCCGTGATTTTGCTGCGCGACGGGCAGGTCCTAAAACATCGCTTGACCAGCGAGCGGGTAGACACCAACGACATTCTCGAGGCGGCCCGCGTGCAGCAGGGCTTAGAAAGTCTCGACCAGATTAAGCTCGCAGTTTTGGAGCGCGGTGGGCGAATCAGTATTGTGCCCAAGTAACTCGATGAGGGGGCAGCCATTCTGCATGGCTATTCAAGCGCACGAATGGAGTGAAATGGCACATCGGTCCGCAGAGCCTCGGAAAGATGCGATTGATCGACGTGCAGCCGATTGATAATGCACTTGACGCCGTCCACTTTTCGGGCAATCTCATGTGCCAACTGCTTGGTGTGAAAGCCGGATACGTTCCCGCGAAGAATCAGGATTCCATCATGAATGTCGCATTTCGCACCGTGAAACTCGGAATGAAAGCTGACTCGCAACCGTCTTTCGACTTCGATCCGAACAATGAGGTCAATCTCGCTTCGGCTTGAGAAATTTTGTTGCCTGTGTGAAGCATCAGGCAAAGAATCCTGATTGCATCCCAGGAAAGCATTTCCGTCTGGAACTGCATCCACGCGGACATTCTGTGAAGTTGCGGGGAGGCGATTGGGGCCGGTTTCACCACTGTGATTCATCGTAAGACTTTCATCGTCCTGAGGGATTATGGACAGGAGGGTGACAACACTGAGTGTCGTTGCCACCACTCCTTCGCTGGGCTCTTTGCCTTTTTTCGTTCTCGCGACTCACGAACGACGTTCGGCAATTTCTGACATCGCGGCAGTCTAAGGATTCAGGCCGCGACGAATTTCCCGACGCTGCCCCGGTGTGAGGCCGTAATACTTATAGGTATCCACTCGATACTGCGGCGCATGAAAGACAGGATACTGCTGAACTGTGTACGTTGGAATTTCTTTGAAGCGCTCTTGAGTGATCTTCACAGTAGCCATTCGCTTTTCGAAATTGAATTTTGTTGCTTCCCACGGAACACTCACTAACTTGTTTTCGTTTGATACGATCAGGTACTCGACGTAACCATCGTCCGAAAAGACAATATCATCGACCGTCCCGATTGACACTTCGCCGTCGATCATCACTTTGGACCCCAATACCGACTTCGCCCGGTACGACTGGCCTTCTTCCTGCACGGTTGACTCTTTTGCTACCCTTACTTCCTCAGTTTTTTTGACCTTTTCCTCCACATTGCCTGCAGCTATACCTGCCGCAGCCATCACCATCGCAGCGAGCGACATCCAGGTTTTTGTTTGACTCAACATAACGCGACTCCAAAAGCTAAGTTCCTGCACTGACAGAACGTAAACAAGCCACAAGATCCTTGTGCTGCAAGAACCTTGTGCTGCAAGAACCCTTGAGACCTGACTCCCGTCACATCCGCAATTCATATGCCGCACAAATCAATTCTGCAGAAAGTTTTTCAGCACTGACTGGCTGTAGAGTTCGCAGTGATGAAAGCCAGTTCCCTGGAGCGATTGCGGGATTCCAATCCGCCTTTACGAATGCCCATCAATCGCCCGCCTACGCTACTATTTCGCGGAATCTTAACTGGTTAAATAATGGCATCAGTCTGTTGATGGATTTTGAGCGACCCTGGAGATCGATGATCGATCAATTAGGAAACGATCTCGATCTCTAACTTCCGTTCATGCAATAACTGTTGAAAACTCCAGAAAGTTCGGATTACGCTAAGCACAGCGTAAACCTCGCCAAGCTCCTGTCCTGCGAATCCTTCGCGAGTGTCGGATCGCGATTTGGTATGAACGTAGCTTTTGACGCTGCACCGACCGAGTATCGCGTCGTTGTCTTCAGAGGCATAGCCATGATTCTGACCATCCGAAAATTCGATTTCGCGTTTCAGAACTGGGCAGGAAGTTGCGGAACGGGTCTTCAGCGTTGATGCGGCACTCGATGGCCCAACCCTTGCGCGGGATCTGCGCTTGCGTGAAAGGCAGCGGCTCGCCAGCGGCCACACGGATCATCAGCTCCACCAGGTCCAGGCCGGTGATGCATTCCGTCACCGGATGCTCGACCTGCAAGCGTGTATTCATCTCCAGGAAATAGAAGCTCTGGTCGCGCCCGACGACGAACTCCACCGTGCCCGCACTTTGGTAGTTCACCGCGCGCGCCAACTGCACGGCCTGCGCGCCCATGGCCGCGCGTGTGGCTTCGCTGATGAAGGGTGAAGGCGCTTCTTC
>JANOZG010000787.1:0-2441 GCA_031429275.1 Planctomycetota bacterium | reverse complement strand
CTGTGAAGGCAACTTTGCAGCCGTGCAGTTTTGCAACATTCATCGCCTTATATGCGGCGGCTCGCGTGCCGGGGTTGGTAAGCAAATATCCTTCAACGTAGACATACGTGGCGCGTTTGATTTCGTCTTCGTTGATATCTTCTTCCGTCAAAGTGGCGGACACCCCAAGATTGGTGAGCATCGTACGCTGAGCGTCTTCTGTAATCAGAACTGCACATGTGCCGGTCTGGCCAAATCCAGCAGCTGCAACTTCTATGGTCACGCCCATCTTTCGCATGTCATGCAGAAAGAACTCGCCAACCTCATCACTGGCGACTTTGCCAGCATAAGCCGCTTTGCCACCGAAGTCTGCGACTCCCATAATCGTGTTGGCAGCGGAACCGCCTGCACAGCGATTCAGAGAAATACCGTTAAGCCGACTGAGCACGTTTTGCTGCTGCTGATCATCGACAAGGGTCATGATACCTTTGTTAAATCCTGTCTCCGCGACCCAATGATCTGAGACGCGAGCCTGTATGTCCACAAGTGCGTTTCCAACACCAAATACATCGTATTTCATTTTGGTAAGATAATTTCTCAAAAACCTGTTTCGTTAACTTCGGCCTCACGCTGAGACGCCTGGAGAATACAAACCAAAGTATAACAAAACCCAAAAATCCTTCGAATCCACGTCTTTCAAGCAATGTTTTCGGCCGTTGGTGGGAATAATTTCGATTCAAATTGCTACGATCTCATTCAACGCAGAAGAGTTGGTTTTCTGCAACGTCACAGCACATTCAGACAAATCTGACGGATGCAACTGCCGCATATTCTTTACTTCTCAACACTACGCAACTGGCTGCGACTGCTTTGGCGTTATGGACGGCAATTTGACGTTGTCCAATGGCCGCGTGCCCTCAAAATTACCATTTTTGTTGCCGCAACAGTTCCGATTCGAGTTTTTGAGCGTCTGCGATTTGGTGCAGCAATCCGACGTCATGAACTGACCGAACCGCCCATCTTTATCGTCGGGCACTGGCGGAGCGGAACAACCAACATGCACAACCTGATGCTGCAGGATCCGCAATTTACCAGCGTTACAATGCTTCACTGTGCTATTCCAAGCGGCTTTCTCACATGGGAATGGCTAGCTCGTCGGATTCTTTCGCGGCGACTTCCAAAAAGCCGACCAATGGACGCCGTGCCACTGGGAATAGATGAGCCAATGTCAGAAGACTTCGCGCTCGCAGGTTTGACTCATATGAGTCACTATCTGAACTACTTCTTTCCACAGATCGCAGAGAAGACATTTCGTCAGACCGTGCTGTTTGAAAATGTCAGCCCGCAGGATGTGGCTCACTGGTCAGATCACTTTGAGTTTCTGCTACGGAAGATTTCTTACGCAGCCCGTGGCAGACGATTGTTGCTGAAAAACCCGCCGAATCTTGGCCGCATCCCTGAGGTTCTTAAACGTTATCCGAACGCCAGGTTTATTCATGTCTATCGCAATCCTTGGCTGGTGCATGCATCGTCGATGAAGCTCATGGAACGATTTACTGAAGATCTGGCGTTTCAATCACACAATCAAGCGGAGGTCGAGACTTTCATTTCCAGGCGTTACGCCTTGATAATGGAAAAATGGTTCGCCGATCGTGCTCTGATTCCACCAGCAAATCTGATCGAACTTCGGCATGAAGATATTGTGGCAACGCCTCTAAAAGTGGTGGAGGCCATCTACAAACAGTTTGGGCTATTAACCTGGACTGAACTGCCGCCACGCCTCAGTCGTTACGTCGAATCCCTCGCCGAATATCAAAACAACGCCTACACATTCGATCCCGATTATTTGCACCGCATTGCTCCCCATATTGAGCTCATGGCCATGAAACTGGGGTATTCAGCTCCTGCCAGTATCACTGCGCAGTCGTAGTACCCGGAACAAACACCATGAAGAACGACAGGCCTGAAATGCACCTTTATGGCCGGTACACATCTCAGCCACAAGTCTTAGCAAGTTCTCGCAGAGCGTCGAACACATCGTCCAGGTCTGGAACTCGTGCCCCTGGCACGCGACCGTTGCGATCGCATTCGCTCAGCAGCAGGAGTGTTTCGTAGTCAGCCGATCCCTTGAGTCGCTGGTGAGCCCGGAAGCCAATGGTGCGATCTCGAATTTGATGTGCCTGCATGTGATTTCCAATCAGCCACGCCGTGCGAGGCGTGATGTGGCCTTCCAAGGCTTCCAGCCCTGAACCAACGTGATCATTGGCATCAAGGCCTTTGCCGACGTCATGCAGCAAGGCCGCAAGCTGAAACTCTTCGTCATACGGCAGTTCTTCGACGGCCAGCACATAGCATTGCAGCAGATGATACAGGACGTCGCCTTCCGGATGATGCTGCTTACCCTGCATCACGGCTCCCAATGGAAGCAGCAGCGATCGATAAATCTGGAAGCGATCGATGGC
>JANOZG010000786.1:0-11456 GCA_031429275.1 Planctomycetota bacterium | reverse complement strand
CACCACCATCCCCGACCAACAAGGCCGGCCGCATCCCATCGCGGGCACCGGCCGAGTACGCGATGAGTTGTTGTCGTGAACCTGGTTTCATGACACCCGTTCTGAAATTCAGCTACTACGCAGCGACGTTTGGCGCTTGGAACGATCTTACCGATCTCAGCTGACACCATTAACGATTTTCAAGGAGTTGCAGACAATGTCACATGCTCGTTCCGGAGTTGATCGGCGGAGATTTCTGTCAGCGTTCGCGGGTTCAGCAGCATTGACGGCGCTGAGTGGTCGTGCTGTGCTTGCTGACGATCCGCCGGCGGTGACAGATCCGCGAGCCACCGATGGAGACGAACGCTTCGAACCGAACTGGGACGAACGACTCACGATCACGGTCGGCCAGACATCGGGCGACATGATCGGGCAGACTGACAAAGTCATTCAGGCCGCTTTGGATTATGTGGCACGGCTGGGCGGTGGCACGGTGAAAGTGCTGCCGGGAACCTATTCGTTTCGGAACGCCGTCTGGATGCCTTCGAAAGTCCGTTTACTTGGCAGCGGTACGGATTCGATCATCACGCGATTGCCATCGACCAGAACCGAACTGATTTTGGATTCCGACTGGTACGATCAGGAGATCACCTTAAAGGATGGCCATGCATTTCAAGTGGGTGATGGTGTTGTGTTTCAGGCCACGAATCCGCACAACAACGGCGCGATTGTGATCAAACGCACGCTGGTGGCTCGCAACGGCAATCGCTTTAAACTCAGCGATGGCTTGCGGGAGAACTTATGGCTCTCGGGCAAGCCGAGTTGTGCGTCATTGTTTCCGTTGCTGACCAGCGAACACACGGCCGATGTGATCGTCGAAGATATTACGCTCGACGGCAATCGCGAGAACTGCGAAAACTTCAATGGCAACTATGGCGGCTGCATCTTCTTGCAGGACTGCAATCGCTATACATTTCGCGGAGTGACAGCTCGTAACTACAACGGCGACGGGATCAGTTTCCAGATTTGCCACGACGTGGTTGTTGAAAATTGCCACAGCCACGACAACGCGGACCTTGGAGTTCACCCTGGCTCTGGTTCGCAGCGACCGATCATTCGCGGCAATCAGCTGGAACGCAATAGTCAGGGTATCTTCTGGTGCTGGGGCGTCAAATACGGTCTGGCGGAGAACAACATCATCGATGGTAACAAACTGTACGGCGTTTCCATCGGCCATAACGACACGGACAATGTCATGCGGAAGAATCAAATTCGCAACAGCGGCAAGTTCGGCATCCTGTTTCGCGACGAAAACCGAGGACTCGACTTCTGGGCGAATCGCAATGTCATTGAAAACAACATCATCGAAAACAGCGGCGATGATGACGGTGCCGCAATTGAAGTTACGGGTGAGACTAAAGATATCCGACTGATCGGCAATACCATCACGGAAACTCGCGCCGCAGCGCGACGTGTGGGAATCCGTATTGGTGAAAAGGTTGGCAAAGTGGATCTCGCCGACAACAAGATTTCAGGCGTCGCGACGGAAATTGTTGACCGACGAGCGAATCAGGTATGAGAGAGACAGAAGCGAGCAACATCCTCTACGCGGCCGAGCGTTGGGTCTGAACTTCTACGGCGCACAGGGATTCGACAACTCGTTCCATATACATGCTGCGCGAGCCTTTCACAAGGACGGCATCGCCAGGAGTAAGCAGGCAATCCAGCATGATGTTCAGCGTCGTCATATCACGAAAGACGGATAGTCTGTTGGGTGAGACTCCAGCCGACATCGCTCCCGAGGCAACTTCATCTGCAAACATGCCAAATATGATGGCGTGATCGATTCGTGATTCTCGCAACGCACGGCCGATTTCACGATGATGCTCGGCCGCCTGTTCGCCGAGTTCCAGCATATCGCCCAGGACAAGGATTCGTCGTCGTGCAGCGGTAAAATCGGTGATTGTCTGAATGGCCGCGAGCACGCTGGCTGGACTCGCGTTATATGTTTCGTCAATTACTGTCCAAGGGCTTCGACGGACAATTCGGCCACGACCCGCATCGGGCTGATAGATTCTCAAACCTTCGGCAATTTCGCCGGAACTTAACCCGGCGATTCTCCCAACTGCGATAGCCGCCGTCGCGCTCGTGACAAGATGCACGCCCGCCTGAATGTGATACAACTGACCATCTACGATGAACTGACAGTTGCCATCGCGAGAGACAATTGATGTTGCTCGGAATGCCGCGTCGCTTGTTGTTCCATAGAGAATAACGTCGGCGGCAGTTGATGCTGCCATCGATCGCACGGCAGGATCATCAGCGTTAAGGAAAACTGTTCCACCCGCCCCGACAGCAGCGGGCAATTCCATTTTGGTACGGCGAATCGCTTCGAGACTTCCGAATGATTCGAGGTGCGTCGCAGAAACGCGAGTGACAACCGCGAATTCGGGTTGAGCCATATCGGTCAGCACGGCAATGTCGCCAGGTCGCCCAGCCGCAAGTTCCAGCACTGCAAAGTCGTGTGCCGGTGAAACCTGCAACAGCGACAGTGGCACGCCGAGTTCATTGTTATAGTTGTGAGGGCTCTGAATGCCGGAAAATTTCGCTCCGAGCACCTGCGAGATCATCTGGCGAGTTGTTGTCTTTCCAACGCTTCCAGTGATGCCAATCACAAGGGCATTTGACTGCTGCCGATTCCATCGCCCAAACGCTTGCAACGCGACCATTGAGTTGGCAACGCGAATAATTCGTCCGTCAGCTTCGGCAGAATCGATGGCAGCGAATGTTGGTGTCGCAAAATTCCTGATGGCTGGAGTTGAACGTGATGCGGTGAAGTCTGTGACCACGCAAGCCGCGCCGCGATCCATCGCTTGATCAGCAAACAGTATTCCGTGAGTTTTCTGTCCGGCGACAGCAAAGAAGCAATCGCCTGTGTTTGCTTTTCGTGAGTCAATACAGCCTCCCGCAATCTGCTCATCACCGCAGGCAGAGTCCGTAAGAACTCCGTTCACAATTTCGGCCAGTTGCGAGATCGACAGAGGATAAGTCATGCGGAGATTGCGCTCCGCTGCGAAGTAGTTGCGGTAGACGAACCTGTGAGCAGCTCAAACAGAAGGCGTCGCGTCACACGGCGATCATCGAAGCTAATACTGCGGTTGCCGATCAGCTGATCCTTTTCATGTCCACGACCAGCAATCACGACAACATCACCCGGTTGAGCAACTTTGATGGCTTCACGAATTCCTTGTTGTCGATCAACGCAGGTGACAAATTGACGCGGGTCATCAAATCCCATGACAATATCGTCGATAATTTGCTTTGGCGATTCTGAACGTGGATTGTCAGAGGTTACAACAACAAAATCTGCATGACGTGCGGCGACCGCCATCAAAGGTCGTTTGCTGCGATCCCGGTCTCCTCCCGCGCCAAAAGCCAGAATAACGCGACCAGCAGCTAAACTTCTGGCTGTGGCTACGCACTTGGCGATGCCGTCCGGAGTGTGAGCGTAATCGATGAATACTGAAAACGCTTGCCCAGCTTCGACGCGTTCCATTCGTCCGGGAACATTTGTGACAAGTTCCAGGCCTTGGCGAATATGATGTGCTGCAACGCCTTGTTGTTCGGCGAGTGCCGCAGCGGTCAGCAAGTTTAAAGCGTTGTGCTGACCAGGCAACGTGGATTCGATTTCGATCGATGAATGCTGAAGTTGCAGCCGCAGTGCCTGACGTGAGCTTGATGTGTGAAGCAATTCAAGTCGCAGATCGGCTGAAGGATCGACACCAAACGATATTGTCTTTCGCGCGGCGGGCAGTTGCTTGAGAATCGCCTGACAGCCAGCATCGTCTATGCCAAGGAATAAGGGACTGCCATCTTCCAGCAGAGTCGCGATGCGAAGTTTTGCGGCGCGATAGTTTTCGGCGTTGCCGTGGTAGTCGAAATGATCCTGGGAGATGTTTGTAATGGCGGCAGCGTTCAGCTTGATTCCCGCGCAACGATCCTGGTGCAGGGCGTGACTGCTGATTTCCATGATGCAGTCTGTGACTTGATTGCGATGCATGCGTGCCATGTATCGCGCCAGCTGTTCGCAATTCGGCGTTGTTAATGTGGCCGCTTCGCTTGTTTGGCCGTCGAAGTGTTCCAGAGTTCCAAGCATCCCGGATCTACGGCCAGCTGTTTCCAGAATAGAACGTAACAGCCAGGTCGTGGTTGTCTTGCCGTTTGTTCCCGTGACGCCAATGATTTTGAGCTTCCGTTGCGGTGAGCCAAAACACTCCATGCAGATCTTTGCGTAGGCCGTTCTGGTGTCTGCAACAATGCATTGAGGTACGCAGATTCGCGACGATGGTCGTTCGGCAATGACTCCTGCCGCACCGTAAGCGATTGCAGAGTCGATGTGCTGGTGTCCGTCGTTTTTTGATCCACGCATCGCAACAAAGATGTCGCCTGGCTGAACCTGGCGACTGTCGCTGCAAAAGCGCGACGCCACGATATCACCGGTGCCGACAAAGCTGACAGCACCGAGTGAAGCTCGCAAACTAATGGATCTGACTTCCATGTCAGCCACGTTCGGACCATCCAAATCAGGAGAGGGGATCACAGGGAACGGGGATTATCTCCGCCTTCGAAAAAACGGTCAATTGCAGTTTGAAATGGCAAGAACGGGGCTGTAGGTGGCAAATGCGTCGGATTTCGATCATAAAGAGATCGTGAATTATAGGTCTCAGGGGCTCGCACGCTTGGCGAAGGCTACTGCGTTTGGATATCCTTCGGGGCTTGCGGCGTCATCATTTGAGCCCGCATGAGGCATTTGACACCATAAACCGGCATCACATAACGATGCGGTTTTTAGAATTTCATTGTTTAATAGCGTCCTTGGAGTTTGAAGTCAGACGGACTTCTGAGGATTTCTGATTGGCTTCTGCTGTAACAATGTTTCAGCATCGCCGGCTCTGACGGGACCAGATGAGATGACAACGGATCCACAGCAACCTGAAACTTCAATTCCTCCCTCAACGGATGCGGCCTCGGCAACACAATCCGGCACTGAAGGGGCAGTCAGTGAGGTACAGGCGACGAGTTCTCAGCCCGAAGTTGTACCAGCAGCGGTGACACCAGCAACTGAAGCGGCATCACCTGCGGCGACGATTCTTTCTGAGGCTGACGCAGCCATGGAATCTATGGGTGCGGTGACTCGCGTTCGAGAAAAGATGGCAGCATCATCTGAAGCGCCTGCTAAGCAACCCGACCAGCCATCGCCACGTCCGGGGCAGGGGCAGAAGCCCGCCGCTGTGGAGATTCCGGCTGTTGATGCTTTAGATGAATCTCTGGAAGCTGAAATATCTGCTGCACTCACGGATAGTGGCTCAGTCATGCCCGAAGCCGTGATCCTGTCAGGTGGGGAAACAGAAGAGGGTTCTGATACCAAGGTCGTTGTGCAGGGAACGAAGGTTCGCGGAACCGTGCAGGCGATTCATGGCGGCGAAGTGTTTCTTGATGCAGGACTACGACACAACGTCGTGTTGTCGCTCACACAATTTCCAGACGACAAGCATCCCAATGTTGGCGATCAACTCGATGTGATTATCGACGCTAAGGATTCTGATGGACTTATCAAAGGCCGCATCCCCCGCTCGCGCCATCGCGCTGGCGGCAACTGGGATGCACTTGCCGTTGGTCAGGTCGTTGATTGCCACGTTTCAGCTGTGAACAAAGGCGGTCTGCAGGTCAATGTCGGCAACATGCGAGCTTTCCTGCCCGCCAGTCAGGTTGAAATGGGTTTCGCTGGCAACCTTGAAGGTTACGTCGGTCAGAAACTGACTGTTCAGATTACGGAATTGAATGCCAAGAAACGCAACCTTGTCGTCAGTCGTCGAGCTCTGATGCAGGCCGAACGCGCTGAGGGTGAAGGTGAATTTTGGGCAAAAGTCGAAGTGGGCCAGGACCATAGCGGGACCGTCAAAACCCTGAAAGACTATGGAGCATTCATCAATATCGGACCGGTTGACGGCTTCCTGCATATTGGCGAAATCAGCTGG
The DNA here is from genome assembly GCA_031429275.1 of Planctomycetota bacterium. Classification (GTDB taxonomy): domain Bacteria; phylum Planctomycetota; class Planctomycetia; order Planctomycetales; family Planctomycetaceae; genus SXXK01. The sequence goes on along the minus strand of JANOZG010000786.1, from coordinate 5,439 downwards.
ACTCGCATCAATCATCCAAAGGATGTGCTGTCGGAAGGCCAGCAGGTCGATGTCAAGATTCTGAAGTTGGATGTCGAGAAAAAGCGAATCAGCCTGGGCATGAAGCAGTTGGCTCAGAATCCTTGGGCCAGCGCTGGGGAACGATATGCACCAGAGCGAGTTGTGTCCGGTACTGTGACTCGCGTGACGGAATTCGGAGCATTCGTTGAACTGGAACCTGGCCTTGAAGGTATGGTACACATCAGCGAACTCGCATGGCGCCGCGTTGGCAGCGTGGGCGAAGTGCTAAAGGTCGGCGAGACCAAAGATTTTCAGGTTGTTGAAGTTGATTCCAAGCGTAAACGCGTTTCACTGTCGCTGAAAGCTCTGGAAAAACGACCTGAGCCGCCGCAGTCTGAACGCAGCCATGCACCCGAACCCGAAGCACCTCCAGAGCCGAAACGTCCGCGCAATGAAAACCTGCGCGGCGGCACTGGCAAACCAGGCGGTGGCGGGGGTGGGCTGTTTGGAAATCCATCGGATTTCAACGCCTGACAACTGGCTTTGGGAGCCCTCGCCCAAGATTGGGGGGGCTCCTGACTCGTCGACAACAGATGCTCATGATGTTTGCTCGCCCTAAGGACCAGTCCCGAAATAGGTTCCCTAAATCACAACCCGACGCGTAAGCGAGGGATCGCGGTCTTGTAGAGAAATCCCTCACTGACGTTTCGGTTTGTGATTTCTCGCCTAGGTAAAAACCGGATGTTATTTCGGGACTGTTCCTAAGTCCTCATAATGTTGGCGTGTGGAGAAGAGTAACAGGCTGATGGATCGGTAATCCAAACTTGATGCAGGAAACCTTCAGTGACCGATCTGGACCTGAATGATTTCGAAATCGAGCGGGAGCTTTGTTCGTATCCCGATCGACGTGTTTTGACCGCCATTCATAAAGCCACCGACGAGGCTGTTCGCCTTACTGAGTTCTCTGCCGAGATTTCGCTGCGTCCCGAGTTTCGTCGCGCTGTCAAGATGGATCGTGCGATGCTGGCGATGTTGAATCATCAGTCGATCCTGAAGTTTCGTGGATATGGGGAAGCTGGCGGGACATTGTTTCTGGCGACGGATGCCAGTGAACTGGCGCCGCTGTCGGATCAACTGCCTGAAGGTCGTCGCTTTTCCTCCGAAGATATCATCGAGATTGGCTGGCAAATATGTTCTGCGCTGCAGCTGGCGCACAATCTTGGACTGGCGCACGGAGGATTGTCTGCGGAGACAATTCTGTTGTCCGACAATCTCCAGGTGATGGTTGTTGATTTCGGCGTCGCCCGCTGGCTGAAAGCCGCCTCACAGGCCGACGCCAGTGGATCCTCAGGACCTGCACTTATCACAATCAGCGCGCTGGCTTCACGACAGGATGTCGAGCAGGATCTGCGTGAACTGGCCGCATTGCTGACTCAGCTGTTACTGACCTGTGACGACAACGATGACGCTGAGCCAGGCAAAGTGCCTATGCGAGTGATGCTGGAACGACTGCTGGCACGCTTCGAAATCAGTGATCCCGAGAGTGTCGCTCAGAAACCGACCAGTGCAAGGGAGTTTCAGGGGCGTTTGGGGGAAATTCTGATCGGCACCGGTGATGATTCCATGCCGCTTGTGGATCATCGCAATGCCGCTGCAACGTCGCGTCGTTCGATTGTTGTTGAGTTATTTGAACAACCGTCGTCTGTGTTGAATTCTGAAGTACCCGCTAAACCGGCAGGTTTTGCCTGGCGAAAGCAGTTTTTGCCGATGATCGCCATTATCGTGGTGGTCATGATCCTGTGGTTGCTTGCCGATCGATTGTTGTAAGCGGCGAAAGCAGCCGAACAGCGTTTTTCATGTTGGTCCGATTGTGAGTTGCGCTAAAACTTGAGTCGATTTCCAATTTCCCTGGAGGCCCGCTGCGTTTAAGTTCCTCGGTCTCACCTCGCAACAGAATCTCTCGCCGGCATTCGCTCGGTTTTCTGTTGCCTCGTTAAATTGTCTCTGTCTCTCCGAGGAACTCTGCATGAGACTTCGCCTCAAAACTCTGCTGCTCACGGTCGCTCTTCTGTGTTCGATGACTTCGGCCTCAAACGCCCATACCTACGTTCCGATTTTTGATCCGTTCTACTGGCTCTTCGGTGGATGCGGCTATGGCGCTGGAGGTGTCAGCGGTGGCGGCTATGGCTATGTTCATAGTGGCAACACGACTGGCTATGGTCCCAATCCATATGGTTTCAGCCGTTGTGTTGATGACTGGCTTGGTTATGGCTACCTGCGAAATCAGGAAGGCACACTGGGCCACTATCCGGGTCGGCCGATTTCATGTTACACCCCGGCCTTCCCGTGTCTGCTGAATCCCGCGACCTGGTTTCCAGCATGTCCGCTGTTTGCCCCCTACGCACCATTTGGTCCATCTTGTGGCGTGACGGCTCCCATGGTCGCCCCACTCGCGCCGCAGATGCCATACCACCAACCGATGCCGTTTCAGGGACAGTGCATGAATCAGGCACCATGGCAAATGCCCATGCCACACTTCGCTGCACCACACTATGCGATGCCACGACCGCCGATGCCACAGATGTTTAATCCTTATGGCGGCATGTACGGCAATGCATGTGGCCCACAGTTTATACCGCAGCAACAGTACATCCCACAGCAACAATGCATGCCACAACGAATGATGCAGTGTCAGCCGATGCAGGTGCCCGTCACAACAATGCGTGCTGTCACCGTTGACCGTGGCTACTGGCAACGAGTCTGGGTACCTCGCCCAGTCACAACGATGGTTCCTCAGACACAATACATCACATCAGCACCTGCCATGCAGATGCCGTATATGCAGAACCAGTTTATGGGTTCATCGATGATGGATTCCGGTTGCGGTTGCGATGCAGGCGGAGATTGTGACTGTGGCGACAGCATGGGAGAAATGATGCCAGGTGCCCAGATGATGCACGGTTCAGGCTACCCGGAAATGGATTCGGGGTCCGGATGTTGCGGATCAGAGGGCGGCATGATGCATCAGGATTTCGAGTCGGTAGTGCCGTCAGTTCCTCAGGGCACCACAATTCCTCAAAGCACAATGATGATGTCACCTGGTTCAATGACAATGTCTCGGATGCAGATGTCTCGCATGTCGATCGGACAGCCAGGCAATATTGCACCGTATTCGTCAATGAGTCGCTGGTATTCCAATCCTGGATACACGCCGCAACACAGCAATTCGACTTACGGCCGTTCCGCAATTTATCGACCACAATACGCAACTGCCATGAATGTCCAGATGCAGCCTCGCGGTTACGCCGGCAATATGGCGATGATGCCAATGCCCCAATCTTCTGGCTGGCAGGTCGTTCCCACACCACGATCTCAGATGGCGCAGGCAATGCCTCAGCAGATTCGAAACAATCCGATGCCAGTCAGAGGTTTTTCACAGATGACTGCTCAAATGATGCCTCAGCAGTTTTCGCCAATGCAGATACAGCGGCCAATGTCACCAATCATTAACAGTACAATACCAGGGGCAGTCTCGGCTCGACCCAAAATGAGTGGAGACATCTACGGTGACCATGAACTCATGGGGCCTGTTTCTGGTGCGGTTCCTGTCGTTCCGAATTCGTTCAATGGACGAAGTCAGATTCAGCAAGCATCCTGGACTCAGCCAGCACGGACTTCTGTGGCTCAGAAATATCCGAATTCTGTGCAATGATTTGGTCCGGAAACGGAATAGGCCGAACCAAAAGAACTTAACGTGATGCTTCGAAAGGGCTTGCCTCAGTACTTGTGGCAAGCCCTTTTCAGTTGCACTTGTCTTTGATGCCTATGCTAAACCAGGTTCAGAAAGAGAACCTGGTTTAATTCAAAACTCAGTCGCGATCGACTCAGCTTATATTGAATTGCCTCAGTCGTTTTGCGTCTACCGCCGCTATTGAAGCTTAACATTTTGCTGGCCGGATTCAGCCTTTGGCTTAGGTTCCAGGCTGGCGAAGGTTTGCGCATTTGGCTTGTCCGGGCCCAGTTTGATCGTGTGTTTACCCGCGGAATAGACGCGAGGATGGAATCGACCACCCTGAGCACGGACGGTGTAGAGGATTTCATTCGATGCGTCCTCAATGATCTGCACGACGGGGTTGGCTCCGTTTTCGAACACGAGTTCAGGCAGCCAGCCCGCTACTGTGCGGCCATCGTTGCTTTCCATCGAGATGGTAATGGGCCAACCGGGGAACTGAGCTTTGTTACCGTCAGCGACTTTTGCGAAGCGCGGCCAGCATTCGAAGGTGATGTTCCGCGATCCCTTGTCGAACCGGATGAGGCCATAACCGTCGGCACGTTTCTTCTCGTCCTGAATGTCCTCAGGGTTCGCGTATGCGAGCATGTTGATCGGATTGCCGAGGCCGTCATTGAATTCGCCGGTCCACGGCAATGGGCTGTTTGGAACCGGATTCGGGCCGGGCTGTTCATCGAGCGGATGCCACCAACGGCCATAGATCGTATTCACGAGTGCCGGACTGGTGAAACCGAACGGGCCGTCGCCAAATTGCTCAATGCCGTGCTTCACGACGACAGCAAGATGCTGATCGCCGCAGAGATGCGGAGCCCAGGCGCGACGGATCTCGACGAGGGCGCGGTTTCGTCCTGTCTGCGGCCAGCCATTGCAGTCGAGATCGGCGAGTAGCCTCTGTTCGCGGCCGCCATGCATATGGACAGCGCCGCAAAAGGCCGTGGCGGACAACACGCACTTCATTTGCGCGCCACCACTGTAGTCCTGCCCCCAATCGTGAAGGAATTTTTCCTGTCGTGCGCCCAACAGCTCCAAACCGGGCAGGTCGATACTTTTCGGGTCATACGACGGGTCGTTGATATGGTCGGGCCGCGGACCCATTTGCGGAATCTTGCCTGCGGGACCGCTCTTGAATTTTCTGTCTTCTAAAATGGCAAAGTCGATGCCGCCGACAGTCATTCGCGTGAAATAGACACTGACATCGCGATCGACCGGTTTCGGATCTGAGCCATCAGGCAAATGCCAGCTCTGCTGCCGTTGCACTTGATTTACATAGGCCACAGGATAACGAAAGCCGCCATCAGCATCGCCTTCGATGCTGGAAAGCTTGCCGCTTTCGCCCCATAGATTGCCATGACCGACATCGTGGTCATCGGGAATGCACACCATTGGCCGGTCGCGGATGATGTCGCGGAATTGCAGGCCGAATTCGATCCAGCCCGCAGTGTGCTCGGTGTGGCGGTAAGTCTGGTCGCCGCCGAAGAACAGTACATCGGGGTCTTGAGCACGGAGGTTCTCCACAATCTCAGTGCGCGGGCCAATTGTGCGACTGGAGTTGCAACTCATGTTGGCGACCACGATCACATCCTTTTCGACCGGATCGCGACGAATGAGACCTTCAAACATCGCCTTGTCGCCGTGGCGTACACGGTAGG
>JANOZG010000785.1:0-11948 GCA_031429275.1 Planctomycetota bacterium | reverse complement strand
ATAGTGAAAGGCATCGCAGGACAGGCCTCCAGACCCGTCCTGACACGATTTCTATATGGACGGGACTGGAGTCCCGTCCTACGTTCAGATAGACAACGCCATGCAAAAAAACCTTCAACGACACCGCACGTCGCTGATCTGCACATTCGTCGCGATACTCCATATTTCAACATCCAGCGCTTTGATGCACGCGGCCGAACCGACGCGACCGAACATCGTGTTCATTCTTGCCGATGACCTTGGCTACCGCGAGGTCGGTTCATTCGGTCAGGAGAAAATTCGCACTCCGCACATCGATCAGCTCGCAGCGCAGGGCATGAAATTAACTCAGCATTACTGCGGCAATGCTGTATGTGCGCCGTCACGCTGTGTGCTGATGACTGGCCTTCATCCGGGACACACATTCGTCCGCGATAACAGTGAAATGCAGCCAGAGGGACAAAAGCCCATTCCGGATTCCACCGTGACTCTGGCCGAACGATTGAAAGCACAAGGTTACGCTACGGGCGCGTTCGGCAAGTGGGGTCTCGGTGGACCCCGCTCTGAAGGTGAACCGCTGCGTCAGGGATTCGATCGTTTCTTCGGCTACAACTGCCAGCGACACGCTCACAGCTATTACCCGGATTATCTGTGGAGCGATAACGAACGCGTGCCGCTTCACAATTCGCCGCCGATTCCGGGTCACGCAAAGCTTGCTGCAGGCGCTGACGAGACGGATCCACACAGTTACGACAGATTCAAAGGGCAGGAATACGCCCCCGATCGAATTCGTGAAGAAGCCCTGAAGTTCATCGACCAGCATAAGGCTGAACCGTTCTTTCTTTATTATCCATCAGTGCTGCCTCATGTCGCGCTGCATGTGCCGGATGCGGAGTTGCAGCCATACTCAGAACTCAAATGGCTGGACCCGCCATTCACGGCCACCAAAGGTGGATACACGCCACACTTCACGCCTCGCGCAGCGTATGCGGCGATGATCAGCCATCTCGACAGTGAAGTTGGTGCCATCACGAAGCAGTTGAAAGACCTGGGACTGGAAGACAACACGATCGTTATCTTTTCCTCTGATAACGGCACGACGCATCTTGATCAGGAAGTCGATTACGACTTTTTCAAGAGTGTCGGTGAGTTGCGGGGCCTGAAGGGATCACTCTATGAAGGCGGCGTGCGAGTTCCGACGATTGTCCGATGGCCCGGCCATATCGCAGCAGGTGCAACAAGTGATTATGTGAGTGGATTCGAAGACTGGACGCCAACGATTCTGCATGCGATCAGCGCGGCCAGTGAAACCACCCCTCCAACCGACGGCGTTGACTTGTTGCCGATGCTGACCGGGAAACCGCAGTCGCCACGATCGTTTCTGTACCGCGAATTCCCCGGTTACGGCGGTCAGCAGACAATTCGCGTGGGTGACTGGAAAGCTGTGCGACAAGGCATGGCCCGCGGCAATGTTGATGTGGAATTGTATAACATTGCATCCGACGTTGGTGAACAACATAACGTCGCTGCTGAACATTCTGAAGTCGTGGACCAACTGACTAAGCTCATGGCGGAGCAACATCAGCCATCCGAATTGTTTCCCCTGCGTCCGTTTGACCAACCGGCATTGAACAATCGCGCAGGGAAACCGTAACTCGACTCTCCAGAGTCGAGCATATTGCTGCCCAGCATACTCGACTCTGGAGAGTCGAGCTACGAAACATTCTTCGATCCAGAAACAACTCACCATGCAATATCGCACACTCGGTTCCAGCGGATTAAAACTCAGCGTCATCGGACTTGGCACATGGGCCATCGGTGGCGGCGACTGGAAATTTGGCTGGGGTGATCAGGACGAACAGGAAGCCATCGACACGATCGTCAAGGCGGTCGAACTTGGCATCAACTGGATCGACACTGCCGCCATCTATGGCGAAGGCCGCAGCGAAGTACTGGTCGCAAAAGCGATGGCACAAATTCCGGTTGGCGAGCGACCAGTCATCGCTACGAAGTGTGGACGCGTTGCATTGGGCAACGGCGAAATTGGTAAAAGTCTTCGACGCGAAAGCGTCATTGCCGAATGCGAAGCCAGCCTCAAACGACTGCAAACAGACTGCATTGATCTCTACCAGTTGCACTGGCCAGAACCCGATGAAGAAATCGAAGAAGGCTGGCAAACGCTCGTCGATCTTAAACAGCAAGGGAAAGTCCGTCATATAGGCGTTTCAAATTTCTCCGTCAGTCAAATGCAGCGGGCTAAGGCGATTCAGCCGCCAGTGTCACTGCAACCGCCGTACAGCATGATTGCACGAGACGTCGAAGCGGAGATCCTGCCGTTCTGTGGTGAACACAACATTGGCGTCATTTGCTACAGCCCCATGGGCAAAGGCTTACTCACCGGCGCGTTTTCGGCGGAGCGAGTTGCAAATCTTTCCGCCAAAGATCATCGCAGCAAAGACCCGCGTTTTCAGTCTCCGCAGCTGGAGATCAATCTTGAGTTTGTCGGAGCGATGGGCAGGATTGCAGCAGGTCTCGGCTGGACAATACCGGAACTCAGCATCGCCTGGGTGCTGCGTCGTCCGGAACTGACATCAGCCATTGTCGGTTCTCGCAAGCCACATCAAATCGCGGAAACGGTCAACGCCGGTGATCGTGTTCTTGATTCTTCCTCCATCGCTGCAATCGACACAGCGATTCGGGATCGCGATAGTTCCCTGCAGGCTTTGGGAGCCATCGTCAAGCCTCGCGTTTGAAATGGTGAAACTAATCGACAAAAAGATGGGTGAACAAAACATTCAGGGGTGTCCGAGAATCTCCGGGCCTCATCTTTTTGATACCGATGTCTCCATCGCGCTCAGGATGGTAGGCCGGACCGAGCAAACCCGATGATCGCCGGAGCGGCGTCCGCCAACCAAATCCAGATTGCATGACAAGGTGTCACGACGAGGATTCATGGTTTGCGATGTTCCGGCAAGGGTGGCAGTCTTGATCCGGCCTCCTTCGTGAGCAAAACGGGCTACTCCGCAGCTTCCTCTTTGATCTTCGCGTAAATCGTCTCAGCCTGATCATAGGCCAGCTTTGCGGCTTCGCGTTCAGCCGGGCGAATGTTGTTTTGCTTGGCGTTCCAGCAGACTTTCACAGCTTCCTGGCACCACTCCGCGCTGCGCCGGTTGGCTCGAATAGGCTTGTCGCCGACCTGCACAAAAACCGGATTCGTATGCACGGATGGCAGAATCCGCACAGCCACCCAAGACGATTGAGTGATCTCGACAGGGAAACTCATGTGTTCGACATGACCATCCGCTGCAAGATTTTTCGTCGCCACAGCTTCGCCGTTCACAATGATCTCCACCGGTACGTTGCGCGAATCACCGATGCGGCAACGTTCCAGATGCCAGTATGGTTTTTCGTCGAGCCGTTTGTTGCGAATGGATTCCGTTAACTCCGTTGGAGTCTCCTCCAGCAAAGCGGCCGCATTGAATGTTACCTTGACGGTTTTTGGTGCGTCCAGCTTGAGTGTACTCTTTGTCTCACCCGCAGACGGCATCCCGACTCCAACATCATCCACCTTAAAATCCAGGACATGACTCAGCCCGTCGCCGCAATAACTTCGACCATCGCGCAGGCCTTCGATCCATGTGTCGTAGGTCAGCTCCTGACCCTTGTCAAGTTGCACGTAGATGCGGCCCAGTCCCACGCGATCGCCGTAGATGCACGGAAAATCTGTCTCGCCACTGATGCGAGTTGTCATGCCGCAGTTGAGCGTATGATACCAGATATTCAGTTCCCAGATTGCTGGTGTATCGACGGCAGAAATGAAGTCACACACGTCATGAGCCGCCGTCACGACGAACTCATTCGCACCGATGCCATCGAAACGTGGCATCTCGTAGTCCGGCAATTTCGTTGCCGCTTTACCTTGCCAGCCTCGCGGCGCACCGCCCCACGGTTGCCCTGGAAACGCTCGTGAGCCATCTGGCATGACATCCGGCAGGGCGATGCCCCAACCGCTGTGGCTGTAACCCACAACTCCGCCTTGATCGCGTCCCCATTTAAGCACTGGCAGTGTCCAGCTGGGCCATTCATCCAGCCGCGTCGTGCCCGGATAATCATCCTCCTTCAGCTTCAACAGACACAGATGACCGGCATGAGACGACGGAAAGCCGCTCACTTCGACGTCGTAACGCATCAGATAGTCACGAGTTGAAAGCGCCGACACTTGTCCATTGAAGTATTCCTTTTGAGTGTACCAGCATGGTCCCCAGCTCAGCACGCAACCCACATTCAGGTCTTCACCCAGAATATGACGCATCATGGCTTCCGGGCCGACGCCTTCCGTTGGGCTGTCATAGTGAGCACAGCCTGCGGCGTGAACGTGATGATCGCCGGAATACCAGCCGGCCTTCGCCACATGAATCCAGCGTTTCAGATCCACTTTGACTGTTTGCTCAGCATCATCCGCGACCGTCACATTCAGTCGCTGGGGGAAATACTCTGGCCCGCGATTCACGACAAACGAATAGTCGCCGGGCGGCAACATGATGGATTCTCCATCACTGCGATACACCTGACTGTGAAAGAAGAAATCCGGAGCCAGTCTTCGCGAAGGCAACGGATAGACTCGCCCCTGCGTATCACGAATGATGAAGTTCGCCGTTGTCGGCTCGCCGTCGATATCATGAATCTGCAGCTTCACAGCAACCGCTGATTTGCAGTCAAACAGAATCGGAACCGCATTGCGAAAGCCAATATCCTGAGTCCCCGCGCCGATGTGAAACGACAGCGATGCTTCACGCTGACCAGCATCGCGGCTGTAAAGAAGCAATACGCGGTACTCCACCAGCAACCCGGACAGCTTCTCCTTCAACGGTTCACGTTGAAGCATATTGAGATCCAGAAATCGGTCCGGCACGTCTTCAGGATTGACGAGCTTCTGATCTTTTCGAGGTTCCTCTCTGGCTCCACGGCCCTGTTGATAAACGGGCAATGCGTTGGGACTTTCGGCGATGAGTATTGGGTTGATGCCAGCTTCGTTATGCACTTTGATCAGAAAGGCTCGCCAGCCCTGCTGCATCAGTTCTTTCCTGACCGGACCTTCAGCGACCTTAACGCGGCTTTCTGCATTGATGTTGACGAAGGCCAGACACAGCGGATCCAGAATCAACTGCAACTGCTTGACAGCCGCGGCGTCATCCGGCAACGCAGATGCCTCGTCGATTTTCTTGCGGACATCATCGCTCAACGGCGCGCCGGCAAACTCCATCGCCTCAACCAGGCGTCGCGTTGCCGCGACGAACGGCTGCCGCTCAACGCCAACGGTCACCTGCACCGGATCGTCGGCATGAGCAGAGGATAAAACTGTCGTGACTACGATTGCGAAAACAGCACTGCTATTCCGAAAACCACCCATCGTTGCGCTCCTGCCAGAGATCGTGTGATTTCGGCAGTGTATTCCGCAAGCCGATAGAATGCATCCGATGGCATATGAAGACATTTCTTCCGCAGCCTCGCGATTTCACGCCCTTACCGCTCGCTGAAGAAAAAGCGCCGTGAGCAATTTATCTCTAGCCACAAAAAAACAAGAAGTTACAAAAGTGTGAAGTCGTTGTAGAAAGCCTTTTCGTGAGTTTTCGTGTTTTTCGTGGCCCGCATACTGCACGTGGTTGGACTTGAAGGATTCCTTCAGCGAGCAGCGGATGTCTATCCGCTGTTTGGCGATGTGGCGAAAGTTGACATGAGTGGACTCGAATCCCCGCTCGCCGTTTGTCACTTTATTCGTACGCACTATCCCTGGCCCGCATTCGTTGATGCGACGGCCAGTTCGTACGCGTGGGCGTACCAGGCGAATCCGTCGGGACTCTGGTTTCCGGCGTGCAGAGCTTCGACCATCTCATACGCCGAACGTCGGAAGACTTCGTTGACTGTCAAGTCCGTCGTGAAGAAGATCGACGAATGAGCGGCCGGATGGAAGTAACGTCGGCAGTTACAGCCTGTCTCGTGTGATTCGCTTTGGATTGCGGCCATTTGCTGAATCTCCATGCGATGAGGATTCTCCATCACGACCGAATTCGGGAATGACATCATCCAGTTGCCCGATGTATCTGCCATCACCTGACGTTCTCCGATCATGTTGCCGTGCTGGTCATCGATTTTGCCAACTAGCGGTGATCCGGGCTCCGTAATTCCGCTGAAGATTGGATCGACGGGAAGCGGCATCAGACGAGTTGTCAGCGGTGGTCTGGATGGTGGAATCATACCAAAGCCTTCCTCAGCTCGGTTGCCACGTGGAGCATCAGGTTCAATCCGTCACCGTACGCTTTCGTGGCTCGGCATCGGAGTCCATCACAGGCACGCTTGGCGACCTTGAACCTCGTGCATCGACGCACTTGATGCATCCCGCCTTAGCCACCACCGCAGGCGGTCCGCTGGCCGTGCATGCAATGCCTGTGACAGAACCCAATCAGCAGCCAACATGGGAACTCACTCACCCCGGTTTTGTCGGCACCGTCGAAATCCCCGAAGACATCCGTGACCGCTGCGGCGCAGGACAACTGGCAACTGTTCACATCCATGTTTCCCGCGAAACGGTGACTCAACGAATCGCGTCGAATGTCACCGACTGGATTGATTCAAAACGAGGGATTAAGAAGTAACTCGAAGCAACCTGGAATAGGTTGTAGCCGGGTTCGCATGCACACCAGGCAGCCGAAACGGGAGACCGCACATTCTTCCGGCCGGCCAGTTTATCCATGAGCGTTAACTTCTGGAATCGGCAACGACTTAGTCACTTCAAATTGCTGTAATCTGCTCCGCCGAAGCTTCGTTCGACAGATACCTTCCACGAATCCAGTGCCTTGGTCATCTGAACAACTCGCTCTGGATATTGTTTGGCGAGATTCTGAGTTTCGTTCGGATCCTGAGCAACATCATAGAGCAAAGTCGACGGCATGGTTGCTGAGGGATCGCCTTTCCGCTTTCCAGTTGATTTCGCATTCGTATGCAGTTTATACGGCCAGTCCAGAAAGGCTGCGTGGCCCGATCCATCTGCAGCATGCCGCCAGAACGGAATTGGTTTTGTACGGATATCTGACTTCTGATCGAATATCGAAATCAGACTTACTCCATCCAGCGGCTGAATCTGCTGTTGCGGCATTGAACCGGTTGCTTCAAGAAGTGTGGGGTAGATATCAAGGGTTGAACAAGGCACATCGCTTGCAAATGGTTTTGGAATTCGTGCGGGCCATTCGACGATTCCTGGAACACGCAAACCGCCTTCCCAAAGTGATCCCTTGTTGCCGCGAAGATTGCCAGTTGAATTTGGACCTCGCGCGCCGCCGTTGTCGCTGTTGTACCAGACGATCGTGTTCTCAGAGATCTTCAGTTCGCGCAGGACAGTTCGCAGTCGCCCAACGTTGCGATCTATGGCCGCAATTTCTCCATAGTAGTCCTGATCAGCCGGAGGAAGGTGACTGTAAGCCGCTTTATCTGATGCGAGCGCCTGATGAGGCGTATGTGGCGACCCGAACCACACCACGGCAAGAAATGGTGTAAGGGAGCCGGATTGCTTTCGGATGAATTCCACCGCTTCGTTCGTCGTTACGTCAGAACTGTCGCCGTGAAACTTCTCCGGGATGCCGTTTCGCCCAAGAACGGGATTCAGGTCGAAGAAGTTGTCCGCGGAAACCCATTCGTCAAAGCCCATTCGCCCTGGTGACAAAGGGTCGTCAGCAAGAATCGCTCGACCATTGCCATCAACCGTGTTCTTGTCTCCGTTTTTTCCATTGAGATGCCATTTTCCGAAGTGTCCGGTCGCATAACCTGATGACTGCAGAACCTTCCGATTTCAGGCTGACACGACCAGCGGAGCGATTGCTTCGGTACTGTCTGCAAATCGTTCAGCCGGAAGACCCATTGCCGCTGCGGTACAAGTCCTGATCAGCAACTGAACGGGCCATCGTTTGAGATCGCAAATCACAGTGGGATGGTGTTTCTTTTTCACTGGCAAACCGCAATGGTTATGTCCCATCATGTAGGTTCCTTCGAACAATCCAGATGTTGCGGTAGTAGACGGGATTCTTGTGGTGCTGCAGAAACAGCGGGCCGGGTTCACGAGTAATCTTCTTCACCGGCGCAGCTGGAGTCGTCTTTGTCAGAGCGATATCGTCCTGGACAACAACTCCGTTCAATCTCACCGTGATCCGAGCATGCTTCGTGAGAACTTCCTGAGAGTCAAACTTGGCTGACCCGAAGTCGATATCGTAAGTTTGCCACGTGAGCGGCGGGAGACACATGTTGAGAAGAGGATCAGCAATCGAATAGATGCCACCCGTCTCATTCATCAGCCCATCCAGCCCGAACGAGTCCAGCACCTGAGTCTCGTAGCGGCCCTGATGGTACACGCCGCTGTTGCCACGCTGCTGACCTCTTGCAAACGGTTTGTAGGGAGTTCGAAACTCAAGGTGAAGCGAATAATCTGCAAATGCTTCCTTCGTAGTGACGTTAGTGTTTGGCAGCAAGCCATTCTCGACAACCGCATTCTTCCACTTATCGGCTGAGCTGCCATCAAAGAGCACGATGGCGCCTTCCGATGGTTTGGCTCCCAGCGTTGGGCTCAAGCGTTCGATCCTGGAGAGTTCCGCAATCAACGTATCCTTCTGCGATACCGTGATCTTCTGATTCTGAATGATGGCGGTGATCGCCTGATCTTCGGATGCAAATCGTACGACGTTTTCAATTCGGGTTCCGGACAATCGCATCCGTGCCTTTGGCTTCGTCCAGCCAAGTCCCGGAAGTCCGCCCTCCAGTAAATACGCATCGAAAGCACCGCTACCCAGCGCTACGACTTGAACAGCCCACGGCGTGTCCGGCGTGTCGATTCCGTACTCCCCCTGAATCAGAAAATCCGGATCCTCTTTTTCTGCAATCATCGGGTCCGTCCATGTGAACGCAACTGGATCTTGCGCTTGCACCTTCTTCGAAATGGTCTCATCGACGAAGACCAGCGAGCTGATCCCCGCAGAGATAGCGATCAGTGAAAGTGTTGAGAGTCCCATATCTTTGCAACTTCTTTTTTGTTTTTTTGAGCTGAGGACTGTCGCGTGTACGACTTTGCGATTCCTGTTTTGACTTACAGTGACAGATCATCACCCATGAGCGTCTGACGGGCTTTTAACTGCTGAAGGAGCATGTGCTTCAGTTCCGTGTACAGGAAATCGTCGCTCAAGTCGCGTGTTTCCCACGGGTCATCCTTCAGGTTGAACAATTGAGTACGTTTTACTTTCGGATACACGATCAACTTGTGATCGCCCTGGACAATCATTCGCTGGAAGTCGATGTAAGCTCCATAGATGGAATCGTAGGACTGTTTGCTGTCGCCATTGATCAGCGGCAGCAGGCTTTTGAATTCGACGTGCTCCGGTATGGCAGCCCCGGCGATTTCCAGACTTGTGGGCATCACGTCCTGCATGTAGATCGGAGCATCAATCACGGCGTCCTTTGCCACATCAGGACCGACGACGATAAATGGAACACGCATGCTGTGATCGTACATATTCTGCTTGCCGACAAGACCATGGTGACCAACAGACAGACCATGATCGGCCGTGAAGACGATGTAAGTGTTGTGGGCCTTTCCGCTCTTTTCCAGAGCATCAACTATCCGGCCGATCTGCTGATCCAAGTGAGTAATGATGGCATAGTACTCACCGCGATTTGCCTTGACGTTGAATTCCGTGCGAGGGAACGGACACAACTTTTCGTCGCGGATTTTGTTGCTGCCGATATCAAAAGGGTGCTCAGGAAGAAACGGCTGTGGCAAAGAGACTGTCTCGGGCGGGTACATATCCACGAACTCCTTCGGCGACTGGCGAGGATCGTGGGGCGAGTTGAAGGCGATGTACATGAAAAACGGATGCGGTGAGGCGGAATTGTCCTTCAAAAAGTACTCGGCATCGTCCGCGACAATTTCGCTCATATGCTTACCAGGGCCCCAATATCCGCCCCATTTCGTATCCCATGGCAACCAGTGCTTATCATCGGGACTCTTTGGCCGATTGTAGCCGTCAGGGTCGTGATTGATCGGCATACCTCCGCGAACATTCGTGACCGTCCGAAACACATCCGTGGGCTTCGCACTGATATGCCACTTGCCGGTCATGTACGTTCTGTACCCGGCAGAACTCATCAATTGTGACCACATTTGCTGCTTTGGTACGAACGTGCTGGTCAGTTGCTTTTGAGCTTTATCGGCTCGCCATAGAGACAAACCGGTATTCAGCATCGTGCGACTGGCAACACAAACGGCGCCACCCCAGCCTCCCATGTTGTATGTTCGGCGAAACATAGTGCCGCGTTTTGCAAGCCGGTCGATGTTCGGAGTGCGAACCTCGCTATTGCCATAGGCCCCCACACAGTCGAATGCGAAGTCATCTGCGAAGAGGAACAAAACGTTCGGCTTGGAGGACGTCGGTGCAGCGTCCTCATCCGCGATCGCATTGGCTGAGACCGACGCCACCATCGAAACTATCAGCAGCAGTGAAAACTTGCCCGTTCGGTTGATCATGAGTTCGTATCCGATGGCGTAAATCGACGGCACTATTTCTTGTGAGAAGTTGCATTGTCCGCCTTCGCGGCTTCTTCAGCAGCTTTTTTTTCTGCCTGCTTTGCCGCGTTGGCTGCTCGGCGAGCGTTCTCTTTGGCTTTGGTTTCTTCAACCGTGATCCCCACTTTAGCCGATTCATCAATCGAATGCTGATTCTGAGCCCTTGAGGTTTCCGGATTGGGCATCGCGCTGCCTTCGTCTTTGCCGGCAATCCAGCGGACGGCTCCTACAATCGACTTCAGGAATTGTTCGTTCTGCCATGTGTCTTCACGGTGCCCCAGATTGTTATAGAACATGCGGCCCTCACCCACCTGTTTGCACCACGCAACGGGCACGTGATACGGTCGCTTTGTCTTTGTCTTCTCCATGTTCAGGCTCATCAGAACGCGCACTTTTTCCGGCTGCCAGTTGCGGTACTGGTAGATTTCTTCGCGGAAGGGCAATTCAATGCCAAACGGTTTCATTGCTGGATGATCGGCGTCGTGGATCGTGAGATTGATCTCGGTATTTTGTCCCCACGGATGCCCATCGAAGGTTCCGCCGATGAAGTCCCAGTATGGCTCATGTTGTTTGTAGGTATCCGTGGATGAATGAACTCCGATGAAGCCGTGGCCTTTCTGATGCATCCATTCACCAAGGAAGTAAGTTAACTCTTCGTCCCCGATGGGAAGGTCACCAGTGGTATAGAACATGACGATGTCATAGTTCTTCAGATTCTCTTTGGTGATGTCCAAAGCGGCGTCCTGAGTGCAGTGAATGGTGAATTCACTGGATTGTTGAGCGAGTTGGGTCATCGCAATCTCCGCAATCGCCAATGGCTGCCCTTCGCGTTTCACGGGCCTGTGTGCAAACCCGGCGCTTTGAGTCAGCATCAGGATTCGTGGCAGATCTGCCGCCAGGATTGACGCGGAATTGAAGGTTAGCAAAGTAACGGTGCAGCAAAGAAGGATTCGAGCAATCATGGGTGATCTTTAGGCGATAAGATTCTAAACAGACTCAAGACAGATTCCCGTCGACGGAGCAACGGGTTTACAGTACACCGGGTGCAATTCCGATTTGCGTGATCAGATAGGAAGTCTGAGTTGAGGTGGTTGTAGAATTTTGGGAGTGTTATTCTTCCATCGGCGTCGCGGAGTTTCGATCTGAGATCCGCAAGGAGGCGGTTTGTTGGAGGGGTTGTCGGTGGGCGGTAAGGACGGGGAATTTATTCAGTCGGCGATGGAAATGGTGGTGCGGTTTTCGGTCGATGTCACACCACAAGTGGCGGAATGGCAGCGTCGGCTGTTGAAGGATCCGGACACACTGGAAGTGATCGAACATGAAGTTCGCCAGCAGTATCTGCGAGGATCGGGGCTGCTGGTTGCCGGAC
>JANOZG010000784.1:0-6741 GCA_031429275.1 Planctomycetota bacterium | reverse complement strand
GGTTTCCGAACTCAAATTCAAAACCTCTAAAAACACAGCTTAATCCGCCACTTCGAACTACGCAAAACGGAATCGCACCCGATCGAACAGAAAGGCGGCACCCGCATTTGAGGCTGCGGTATCGTCATCAGTAGCCGAGACGATCAAACGGTTGCCGGAAATCGCCATGTCGCCGCCGAAGCGATCACCATTCCCAGGCGATGGGTTGCTGATGGAGTGAAGGAGTGCTCCGGTGGTCGCATTGAAGACATGCACCAGCCCGGAATCCGCAGCCTGTGTGTCATCGAACGGCGCGCTCACAGCGACAAGATCGCCAGATTGTTCCACGCGGACTCCGAAACCGTCGGAGGCATCCGGGCTGGGGTTGTTCAGCGTCGTCACCAGCGTCGCGACGGTCGTGCCGGAATCGTATTGATAAACATAGGCGGCACCTGTCGTAATTCCGTTCACTTGAGCGGATGCTTGACCGACGACAACGGAGTTGCCCGAAATGCCGACATACCTGCCGAAGGAGCTGCCGCCGGCTGGATTCGGCGACGACAGGGTTTCAAGCAACACTCCATTGCCGGCATCAAACAGGTAAACGCGATCCCCAGGCCCTGGACCTCCTCCGACGGCAATGAGATTGCCGGAGACCGCAACGCTCTTTCCAAATGCCGTGTTGCCGATCAAAGGGCTGGTCAGCGTTCGCAGCAGTCCGCCCGTCGTCACGTCATACACATACACAGCACGACTACCGTTCCCGAAAGTCGTACTCACGACCGCCAGATCGCCGTCGATCGCCACTTGCTGTGCAAAGGTTTGCCCGTTTTGAATTGACGGACTGGTCAGAATTGCTGTCAAACCGCCCGTCGTTCGACTGTGGACAAACACCTGAGGTGCCTGCCCGGACAACGAAGTGACGTTCCTGCTCACGATGAACCGATCACCCGACATTGCGATGTCGTCACCAATGTTGTCCTGCGGAGTCTGCAACGGCCGGAAATGCACGTTCACTGCGGCTTCGCGCACCGTGTTGCCACTGAGCGTGATGTCCGTCGGCGTGTAGTTGAAGTCCGCGATGTTGATGGTGACTAATTGTTCCAGCACATGCCCGACCGAATCGGTGACTCTCACATTGATCTGATGACTGCTCGCCGTTTCAAAATCCAGCAGGCTCGCGTTCGCAACTCGGATCTGCAGGCCGACCTGCTCGAATCGGCCGCCCGCATCGTCGAGCAGCTCGAATGTCTCCGGGTCACTGGAATCGGGATCGTTCGACGAGAGCACGCTCACAACCGCGCCGTTTGTCGTGTTTTCTGATTCTGAGTTTGGCGTGAGGCTGATCAGCGTCGCAGCTTCGTTCACATCCGTCACGTTGATCGTGAACGCCTCTTCGTAGGTGTTACCCGCGGAATCCGTCACGCGTACCGTCACGCTGTGGCTGGTGTTGGCTTCAAAGTTCAATAGCAGGCCGTCGGCGACGACGAGGTCCGTGCCGTTAATCCCGAATCGCCCACCCGCCGAAACGACCATGCTGAAGGTCAATGTCTCGCCGGATGTCGGATCGGTCGCTGTCAATCCTCCCACGACCGTGCCGTTCGTCGAGTTCTCGGCGATCGAGTTACCGGACAACGCGATGTCCGTCGGCGGTGCGTTCGTGCAAGTATCGTACACAAAGACGTCACAGACAATCCCGGTATCCAATACACCTTCTCCGACCAGAAGCTGATTGCCGAAGAGCGTAATTGTGGAAACAAAAGTCCACGTCTCAGAGACGTACCCCGGCGGAAGTGGAATGGTGCTGATGACGGTGCCTGAATCTGCTTCGAGGAGGCTGCCGAACGTCGTCAGACCGGCGCTCGATGTGAAGACTCGAGAGGCCAAATGATCGTCGTGTACGTCAGACAGCAACAGATCCTCATGCGTCTGCGTCAGACTGCCGGTCGCGGCGTCAAAGACATAAGTCAAGGCGCCAATCGACGTAGAACCACCCGCTACAGCAATCACATTTCCATCGACAGCCACCTTCCTGCCAATGGCGCCTTCGCCCATTCCCGCGATGTCCGGTGCCAGCAACGTATGCAGCAGCAATCCGGTCGAAGCCTCGTAAAAATAGCTCTTGCCGATGATGTGGGTCCCGCTGCTGACGGTGTATTCTTCTGTATCCGGATTGCCAACAACGACCTTGCCATTGCTCGTCGCAACAGTGATCCCAAAATCCAGGTCAAACTCTCCGCTCCCTGGATCGGCTGCTTCCGGTTCCGGGTTTTCCAGCACATGCAGCAGTGCTCCCGTGACGGTACTGAAGATATAGGCATGACCCGCATCTTCGTCGGGCGGAGATTTAACGCCTGGCTGAAATGGCCCAATGTGGGGTGCTCCGACGACGACATAATTGCCATCAATCGAAACAGATTCGCCGAACTGGTCATGGTTCTCTGATTCCGGATTTCCAGTGGTGAATGTGCCGTCAAACTTGAAAAGGAGGTTTCCCGTGCTGGCCTCATAAAAATACGCACGGCCAGACCGGTCGGAGTAACCCGGGACCGTGGTGTCGCCCGTGTTCCGGTCCCCCCAGCCAACAGCCCCAACCACAATCCAGTCCTGGAAGACATCGACCGAGTACCCAAACCGGTAGAGGTCGCCGGGATCCGGATTTGCGATTGTCCTCAACAGTTGCCCGGAGTCCGCGTCGTGAACCTGTACTTCTCCGAAAAACCGTTTTCCGGCTGTCTTTGCAGGAAAGGATTGCCCACGACGTGATAATCGTCGTTTGCCGCATGCGACAAGCCAAACCCATCCGCCGGCGCCCCCGGTCTTGGCGTCAGCGAATAGAGGTAACTGGCCGCCAGCATCTGACGGGTTTCCAGCGATTCAATCTGGAATCTTCGACGACGATCTCGGCGAGCGTTTCGCATGAAAGGAGCCTTGACGCAAAGGAGAAAGGGTTAATGTCTGAAAATGACGCGATTCCGACAGCAGGCAACGTTCCGGAAACCCCGCGCTGGAAGCCGCGAGAAGTTCTGGCTTTCAAAATCCAGCCTTCTACGCCTGTTTCCCTACCCATCGAGAGCCACCAAAAACGTCGGCCAAGTATTTTGAAAATTCTTTCCCCGGCGAGCGGCTGGGCGTCAGACCTCCGAGATTTTCAGCGACCGGACGCAAGCGGGGGCGTACTGCGCAAAGCGTTCCGTGCCAAAGGCACCAAATGTGAAAGCCCAGGGCAACGCCCTGGGACCGTGCGAATCCAATGTCCCCAGCCCCAACGGGGCGAAAGGATTACGAATCTTCCTCACGCCCTTTCAGTGCTTTCATGCTCGAATCGACCGTTTCCTGGGGCGATGCCCCGGGCTCTCACATCGTGCCGCATTGCGGCAGAACCGCTGCGGAGACGCGATGGGAGTGTTCGACGACTCGATCAGTAACGCACTCGGAGGGCTGACGCCCAGCCGCTGGCCTATACTGAACACTGAGCACTTCAAACTGAGCACTTCTTTAACAACTGATCTTCCGCCGGTTTCGCGGAGCCGTGCAGGTATCGATCGCGAGGCCGCCATCGACGGTACCGCCTTGCGTGAACAGGGAATCGATCGCGATCTGGTCATCGCCAGCCAAAGCCTGGATCTCCACCCGGACACTGCCATCACAAGTGATCGTATCGGTTTCCTGCAGAGCCCCGGTTGCCCGAATGCGACGACGGAACACTCCGCCGGTACTCGTCTTCTGCAGGTTCAGGTTGTCCGCCGAGTTCGTGCCGCGGAGAAACACCTGATCGGCCCCGCGACCGCAGTTGAGTACATCGCTCTGCAGACCGCCGTGGAGTTGGTCATGGTCGTCTCCGCCGTTGACTATGCTCGACCTGAAGCCGGATGAGGCCGGGCGGTCGATCCGGCCTTGCAACCGAAACCTGATAACGCTTCATCAGCAGTTTATCTTCGCCCCCGGTATCGGCGCGCCGCTGATATCATCGCCGCACGGCCGATCGACCGGCACGATGTTCGGGCATCATGGCACCTGAATGCTGACATCCATTTGAGCAGTCGGGAAAACGTTGAACTGCTGGAGTATCGGGAAACTCAGAGTCTCGCCAGCGATCAGATCGCTGAGCGAACTGTCCTCTTCCGCGGTCAGAACAATGTCCGCTGCTCCGATGAAAATCTCCGGCACATACGTTTCCATTTTCACTGTTCCCCGATTCGTCGCGACCCACCAATTCGCCGTGAATGTTCCCGCCGGTGTCCCGGACGGAACGACTTCACCATCAAGCTGCAGAGTTGGCTTGGCGGGACGCGGGACGGCGATGTGGAACGAATCCGGGCTGTCGCCAATGCCGGGGATCTGTTCATAGTCGATCGTGGAAACAAGCTGAGCACGCATTCCCAGTTTCTTCAGTTGGTGCGCCAGTTTTGGGTCGGACGTGTAGTACCAGAGTGTGTAGTTGTTGATGTCGCCGGTGAAGTCGGGAGGAACAATCATCGCACCGATCTGCACCACGGTGCCCGCTTTGGAGCGGTGGCCATCCACGGAAATTATGCAGTTCGCGCTGCGCACGACGATTGGTGTCACCGGCTGTCCCTCGCCCACGACATGGAATCCGCACGGGATCAGATCTTTAACCTGACTCGTCGGCAACAAAGCCACGCCGATGCTTTCGACACAATCCGAGAACTCAGCGGAAAACCCAGAAGGCCCATCGCCTCCATGAGCCGCAGGCAACGACGTGATCGCGAAGATCACTCCCGCCAAGCCGGCCGCTAAGCACCGTACTGGAGCGAAACTCTCGACGCTCTTCTCGTTCTTTTTGAATAACGGAATCAACATGTTCTTCTCCCCGTAACAAAGCCAAAGGAATCAACCGGTCATTCGCACACCGGACAACCGGCCAACGAAAACAAAAACACTGCCTTCAACAACTGATCTTCCGCCAGTCCGCCGGAGCGGTGCAGGTATCAGTCCCCAAACCGCCATCGACGGTACCGCCCTGCGTGAACAGAGAATCGATCGCAATCAGATCGTCGCCAGCCAAAGCCTGAATCTCCACGCGGACACTGCCATAAGCGGTGATCGTGTCAATTTCTTGCAGAGCCCCCGTTGCCCGAATGCGACGCCGAAACACTCCGCCGGAGCTCGTTTTCTGCAGGCCCAGGCTGTCCGCCAGGTTCGTGCCCCGGAGAAACACCCGATCGACCCCGCGACCGCAGTTCAGCGCGTCGGATTCCAGACCGCCGTTGAGTTGATCATTGTCGTCTCCACCGTTGAGGATGCTCGATCGCAGTGCGGCGAACAGGATGTCGTTGCCCGCGAGACCGTTGAGCGTGACATTGCCATTGAACAGCGATGCATCCAGAATGTTGCTGCTGACGCCTCCCGTCAGAGAGGACCATTCCACGCTGTTCAATTGCAGCACGCCTCCTCCGCCTGCAGTCAGACTGGTGGTGGTAAGAGTCCAGTTCGTGTTGCCAGTCGCCGCCACTGAATCCGCTCCTAGACCCGCCAGATAGCTGAACGTGCCACCCGCAGTCCCAGTTGAATGTTAGTGGCGTTAAGCGACAGTTGATCGTTGCCGATCCCGGTTGTGATCGTCAGGTTCTGCAGGCCGGCCGCCTTGAGCCCGCCCTGATTGATAGTCACGGAATCGTTTTCGACCGCCGCACTGGTATCCTTCGCACCGGTATCGACGATCACATCCCGCACCTGATGGAACGTGGTGGGCCACAAACTCAAGCCACCGCTGGTTCCAGTCAGCTTTGACACCACGGCACCGTTGATGCCGGTTCCGGAATTCAGAGTCAGAACATCGGCCGATCCCTGCGTCTGGATATTCAGCGTCGTCATGCCGGTCATCACGACGGCTTCGGTCCCGCTGAAGTTGATCGGCTTGTTGTCGAGCAGCAGATTGTTCAGGCCGTTTGCTGTGGTTGACGGACGATAAAGAGCCGACTGTCCGAACACGCCTTTGATCTGAATCTTGTCGATGCCCCCGATACCACCTTTGAACTTGATGCTGTTGTCGAATCCAAACGTGCCTCCGAAGGCCATGTCGATCGTGAGCGTATCGGCCTGCTGAAACATCCCGTTGATAGTCACGCTGCGAACCTGACTGATGAGATGCGACTCAACGACTTGATTCAGCACTTTGTCAAAAATCTCCAGGTTGCTGCCGTTCTTCCGCAGCACAATGTCATCAGCCCCGGCGGCCGTTGTTTGATACAGGACATCGGGCGACAGCCGGCTGACGTAGACCGCATGCTCACTATTCAGAGAAAACGTCGGCAGACCGGGGTCGAAATCCGTCGGTCCCGTAAACACACCCGACGTCGTGACCAGGCCGGTTGTGTCCACCACGATACTTTGCGCAAAGGCATAGGAAGTTCCTGCGAACGTCCTGACCCACCCGAATTCCGCAGCAGTCGAGACTTTAAGCACGAACGGATCCCATTGGCCAGCCGACGTTTTATTGACGATCCCTGGACCTGGATCGAAGTCCACCGTTGCGGAATGAGAGCCGGTCAAGTGCGGATTCCCCTGAGCGTCCACGGCCACGCCACCCGAAAAGTCCTGGCCCGTGCCTGGGCTGTGCGACAAATAGCAAAAAGGCCATACAATACTCGCGCGAGTTTTGTTCTGATCCATGGCCGTTTGTTGGAGTATAGGCTCAGCCTGAATCGCCAATGTCCGAACTTGCGATCATGGTGCTGCGATTTTTTTTGTGTCTCTTCGTGTTTTTCGTGGCTAGCAAAACTACGATTGCGTACGACG
>JANOZG010000783.1:0-14251 GCA_031429275.1 Planctomycetota bacterium | reverse complement strand
GAGCGTGTTGCCGATCCGCTCCGCGTTTTCGCCGAAGATCACCGCGTTTGGTGCCAGTTGGCCCCGTTCCGCGGAGGAGGGAGTCTAGCGACACCTTTTCGTGTCGTCAACTCTTCGGTCAAGAAAGTTTTGATTCTTTCTTAACCTTCCCATTCGAAGCAACAACCTGCTCTTCGAGCCTGCTGAAAGCTTCAATGGAGACGATCGGGATCGAACCGACAACCTCTGCCTTGCAAGGGCAGCGCTCTCCCAGTTGAGCTACGTCCCCTTCAACTCACTGAAAATTCACTGATATTTCTATCAGAGTGGGCGTACGTGGACTCGAACCACGGACCTCAGCTTTATCAGAGCTGCGCTCTAACCATCTGAGCTACACGCCCCGAATTCTGAATGTTTCGGGGACGGGCATTCTGGCATCACTGACGGATAATGTCCAGCGATCCAGTTACTGCTTGAAGTTTTCTCATCCTTTTCAGGGAGCCAGTGAAGGAGTTACGAAATATCCTGCGTTTCATTAATCGAAACGCTGAAAATCACGTCACCCGCTTCCGCGACACCCTTTGATCGGTGGCCTACACGAAACCGTTGAGCGAATTTTTTAGATTCTCGACAGTTTTGCAAAATGACACATCTACTTCATTTTTGTTCGCCTGCACGGTTCGCAACTTGAACGAAAAACGCGAAGATTTCAACGCGATGAGTTTTAACTTTGGCGTCATGCTTTCGATTGGTTGAGGCCACCGGAAAGCAGACTTATGAAGAGGTAGATTAATGAAGCTGCGCAAGGTCTCGAAGATTTATGACACTCGAATGCTTTGGTCCATCGGTAGATTCGTGGCGATTGCCTGTTACTTGAACATGAACTGCAGCTTCGTAGTCGCAGCGCCACCGCCAAATCCGAAAAACGGCGGACCGAATGTCATCATGATTGTAATTGACGATCAAAATGACTGGATTGGATGCCTCAATGGACATCCGCAATCCAAAACTCCTCACATCGACCGTCTTGCGGGACGCGGCACCTTGTTTGCCAACGCACATTGCCAGTCACCGCTCTGTAATCCCTCTCGCACCAGCGTCATGACAGGGCTGCGGCCTTCATCAACGGGTGTTTACGGATTGTCGCCCAGCTTGCGTGACGTGGAAGGCTTGAAAAAAACAACCACCCTGCCCCAGCATTTCCGGAACCACGGTTACGAAACGTTGATGGCGGGTAAGATCTATCATGGCGCATACGGTAGAAGTCCTAGCGACAAAGAATTCGATACGGTTGGCCCCCCGTCACAGGTTGGTCCGACACCAGACTCGCCTCTTGTGAGCGCACCAAGTCGGCATCCCCTTGTCGATTGGGGAACCTTTCCGCATAAGGACGAAGAAAAAGGCGACTGGAAGCTGGCGAGCTGGGCCGTCGATCAGCTCAATAAGCCTCACGACAAGCCGTTTTTCCTGAGCGTCGGCTTTTTCCTTCCTCATGTTCCATGTTACGTGTCCGAGAAGTGGTACGACCTTTTCCCGGAGGAATCACTGCAACTGCCTCCTATACTCGACAACGATCGAGCCGATACACCCAGATTCAGCTGGTATTTACACTGGAAGCTGCCTGAGCCTCGTCTGCGATTTCTTCAGGAGCAGAATCAATGGAAGAATCTCGTACGCTCGTATCTCGCGAGTACAGCTTTCGTTGATTCCCAAATCGGCAGAATTATGGACGCGCTGGACTCCAGCACATTTGCCGACAACACAATCGTTGTGCTCTGGTCAGATCATGGCTGGCATCTGGGAGAAAAAGCGATTACTGGAAAAAATACCCTATGGGAACGATCAACCCGAGTCCCGCTGATATTTGCCGGGCCCGGAATTGCCGCTCAGGCGAAATGCGATCAACCAGTCGAGCTTCTGGATATTTATCCGACGCTGAGCGACCTTTGCGACGTTTCAGTACCCGACAAGCTTGATGGCCACACCCTTCAACCGCAGCTGCACGACGCCACAACTGTTCGGGAATGGCCGGCAATTACCACTCATAACCATGACAATCATAGCGTCCGATCACACGATTGGCGTTACATTCGTTACGCAGACGGAAGCGAAGAACTTTACAACATGCGTGTAGATCCCAATGAATGGACGAACGTTATTGAAGATCAATCGCTGTCATCGATAATTGCAGATCATAAGCGATTACTTCCTGCTACCAATTTGAAGCCGGTTCCAGGCAGCAAACATAGAATCTTGCTCTACGATACACACACCGGGCAAGTCAACTGGGAGGGTGAAAACATCCTGCCAGAGGCGTTGATTCCAGAAGTCGAGGACTAGATGATGTGGATCAAGATCTGCGGCGTAACGCGGGATGAGGACGTTTCGACTGTCACAAATTCAGGAGTTGACGCTATCGGTTTTAATTTTTTCCCAGATTCGAAGAGGTTTGTTTCGAACGAACGTGCTCGTGGTCTGATTCAATTGGCAAAACAATTTTCCGGCGATGCTTCGCCACCAGACTTTGTCGGGGTATTCGTAAATTCAAAAGCCCAGACGATCAAAACTGCCGTCCTTGAAACAGGCATCAACGTCATCCAGATTCATGGAGACGAAACGGTGCAACAAATTGCTGAAATTCATCAACTCTGCCCCGATATCCCGTTGATCCGAGCGCTTCGAGTGAACACGGAGAATTCAGAACGACTCCTTGAGGAAACCGATTTCCTGCATGCAGAGGTTCCATTAGCCGCAATTCTGCTGGATCCGTTTGTACCAGGAGAATTCGGCGGCACGGGCAAACATCTTGATCTCAGTATTTTGCAAGCCTATGCGACTAAACCAAGACCTCACCTGATTCTTGCAGGCGGCTTGACACCAGAAAACGCTCCTCGAATAGGGTCTCATGCGATTGTCTGGGGGATCGACACAGCTAGCGGCGTCGAATCTTCGCCCGGCATCAAAGATGCTGTTCGTGTCCATAGTTTTGTTACTAATGTTCGAAGAGCAACTACTCAAAAGAATTGCATTCCAAGGATTAGTGCCTGTCGTTAAAAACGATTTTGTTGCCTCGAGCAACGCAACATCCAGCGAGCAGTTGCATAGAAAGATATGCCCCGTGTTGCTTTTAGACGATGCGTGACAGACAATCGCTACACATTCTCTATTGATTAAGTTTGCCCCAATTCAACTCTACACGGTGCGGCTGAACATGTCAGATATTCAAAAGACAATTGTGCTGATCGAAGACGATCGAGACATCTCAACAACCATTCAAAGTGTATTGAATGGTGCAGGCTATCGTGTTTTCTCTGCAAACAATGGTCAGGATGGGCGACGGCTGATTCAATCGCAAAAACCCGACCTTGTCCTCACCGATATGATGATGCCGCGCATGGGAGGATTTCCTGTACTGGAGTTTCTGGCAGAAATGGCCGATGCTCCTCCTGTGATTATGATGACCGCCAACGAAGGCAGTCGACACAAGGCCTATGCTGAGATGCTTGGAGTCGTCGATTACCTTCGTAAGCCGTTTGCGATGGAAGTGATGCTGGAATCGGTAGCACGAGCTATCTCAGTCCGTTCACAGGAATAGTATGAGCGACATAGGTTAAGAGCCAGACGTAGACTCGTGCGTTACTGTTACTCGCGGATGATTGTCCTTGCCTTCACGGCACCAGCCCAATTAATCAACCAGGATTCAGGAATCTGCAATGTTGCACGCCGTCATCATGGCTGGTGGCAGTGGGACTCGCTTCTGGCCTCAGAGTCGCAAGAAGATGCCAAAGCAACTACTGCGATTGGCGGGCAGTCGTACCATGATTCAGCAGACGGCAGATCGCTGTCAGGCTTGGGTCGATTCATCAAACATCTGGGTTGTAACAAATGAAGTGCAGGCCGACGCAACGAAATCGCAGTTGCCTGAAGTCCCGATTGAAAATGTATTGTTGGAGCCCGCAGCCCGAAATACTGCGCCGTGTGTTGGCCTTGCCGCCATTCAGATTCTTGAACGTGATCCAGAAGGGATCATGTTTGTGCTGCCGGCAGATCATGTCATCCAAACAGACGAATCATTCGCGATAGCTGCGCGAAGGGCGGTTGATGTCGTCAAAGAAGATGCGTCAAGATTGGTTCTGTTTGGAGTCATTCCGACATTCCCCGCGACAGGCTATGGCTACATAGAACGCAGCGAATCGCTTTCAAATGCAACGCCACGCTTATATCAAGTGAATGCTTTTCGCGAAAAGCCGCATCGAGAATTAGCGGAAGAGTACCTTCGAGCTGGCCGCTACTTTTGGAACTGCGGGATCTTTTGCTGGAAAGCCCGGACCATCGTCGATTTGCTGGAACAGTTCGAGCCAGACTTGCATGCAGGCCTCATTCGGATTGCCAAGGGCATTCGCGAAAACCGTGCGAAGGAGGTAATTGCAGACGAATTCCCTGCTCTGAAGAGTATCTCAATCGACTACGCTGTCCTGGAACGTGCAAAGAACGTCGTTGTCATTGAATCGCCATTTCAGTGGGATGATGTCGGCAGCTGGTTATCAATTCCACGCTTGAATGGCACCGACAAACGGGGAAATACTATCGACGGCCCATTTTGCGGAATCGACACACAAGGCTGCATTGTACGAACAACCGATGATCATCTGATTGCCACACTGGGCCTTCGTAACCTTATTATCGTCCATACTGGCGACACAACTCTGGTTGCAGACGCTGCTCAGGCGGAGCGAATCAAAGAGATCATGGGGCAGCTAGAAGTACAGGGACGGCAGGATCTTTTGTAAGCCAATCACATCAACCGCGAAACTGAAAAGAAAAGCCCCGGATCATGATGATTCGGGGCTTCGATGTTGACTTGTATAAATCTGAAAATCAGATACCCGGACTCGCGGGAGCGTCTTTGCTGTTCCTTCCGGCTAAGAATCCGCCAATAGCTCCGCCGATGCCCAACAGTGCACCAAGTCCGCCGCCAGCGCCAAACCCACCGCCGCCTCCACCAGAACCACCTAAACCGCTGCCCCCCCCGCCAGAATAACCACCGCCTCCTGGATTTGTACCAAGAGGATTCAGTCCAGCGACCGAACCATCTCCACAACCTGACGACCCGGCAAAAGCTCCAAAATTCCCCGGCCCAACCGGGCAACCGGAGAAATCCATAGAAGCGGCAATTGCACTGACTGGCTTGAACTCACCCGCTCCAACAGCCTCAGCATGATCGTCTTCGTAGTTCATTCCGACAACATCCACAGCACAAACCAAGACGCCGTCTTGACCAACAGCGACAACACTGTGAACGCCGGGAGTCAGTCCAGTTGCAATGAAACTTCCGTCATTGGAAACCTCAGATGATGCCACTCGTACACCATTCCGGACGAAATTAACTGTCATGTCGAGCACTTCGCGATGCCGACCAGTACGATCGTCGAGAATGTTGATTTCACCCATGAGACTTCCATCCTTATGCAGGCGAACACGACGATGTCGAAGCGTTGTTGATGGATCACCAGAGCCGAAGCTGAATTCCTCGTCGCCAGCAGCAACTTCATTTGCGAACCTCTTGTCCTGCAGACTCATGAAAGGAGAAATCAACTCCTTCACGGTTGCGACGTCGGCTCCGAATGCCACTGCAGAATCCATATCGAGCTCAACCTGAGCTGCAGCTAAACCGGCATTTTCCGGGACCGTCGAATTCTTCCCGAACAGCACAAAGCTAAACAATACCAAAGAGTCTGCACCGTCGGCCCAGATCGCAACAACACCTTCCGGAAGGCCGGTGAAGGCAAATCGACCATCAGCATCTGTCGTAGTAGTTCCGATGGTGACACCATGATGTGCGAGCATGACTCTCAAACCCGCCGCAGGAACCTGCTCGCCATCCGCATTTTGCAGTGACGAAAGACGACCTTTGAAGCCACCATTTTCATCAAGGATAATGTGGTGCTGACTTCCTCGCAGAATCTGTGACTTATCCAGAGCTGCATCAAGCTTTTCCAGCGCTGCCTCAATATCGGATATTGCAGCGACTTCCGCGGCTGCCGGAGCATCCGACACAGCTGGCGTTTTAGCTGGCAAATCATTGAACTGATCAGTTACTTCCTGCTGAGCCGCAGCACTCGCAGTCACATACATAGAACCAGCCGTGACGACTGAAGCCAATGCCAGCATTGCAAATGTTGAAATGAATCGAAACGTTTTCATGTAACTCGTACCCCTGTCAATTGGCCCCGCGATGGAAAAAAGCGGAGAATGTTCTGCACATGCAACTGCTCCAGAACAATTGCAGATAATATACTAACGAATTTTTCGGGATAAAGGCCCCAGATGAATTCGCGACATATTCCTGCGACAATCAGAATAATTGGGACGCCCCAGCCAAGTCCACTGGATTACCTATTTTTCTCAACCTTTCGGTAAGAATCAACAATCGCCCCTGCTTTTCGAAGCAGAAAGTCGTTGTCTACCCTGAAGAATTAACCCAAAACGAGACTGTGAATGCGGATCGTAACATGGAATGTCAATGGGCTGCGGGCTGCAATTCGCAAAGGACTTCAGAGACACCTCGACGCCATTCAGCCAGACGTTTTGCTCCTCCAGGAAGTACGAGCTCGCCCGGAACAATTGCCGGCAGAATTCCAACAGCCCGACGGTTGGCACGTCGTCTGGAATCCGGCTGAACGCCCCGGCTACTCTGGCACTGCAATTTGGTCGCGCACACCAATACGTTTTATAAAATCGGCCCTTTCCGACAAGGATACAGACAACGAAGGGCGGATCATTGAAGCCGAGGTCGCAGGAATTCGGCTAGCCTGCATCTACCTTCCATCCGGCTCTTCTGGAGATGACCGCCAGGCGGTCAAAGAATCCTGGCTGAAGAAGTTTCGCAAATGGACGGACAGCCGACCCAGCAATGTCCCCATGTTCTTTGGAGGTGACATTAATATCGCTCATTCAGAGAAAGATATTTTTTATGCCAAATCCAATGAAAAGACTTCCGGATTTTTGCCGCACGAACGCCAATGGTTTGGAAAAATGCTCGAATCCGGCTGGCATGACCTGATCCGCGAGCATCATGGCGCCGTGCAAGGCCCTTATTCCTGGTGGTCCAACCGCGGCCGTGCCAGAGAATTAGATCGAGGCTGGCGGATTGACTATCTGCTGTGCAATGCGGTTGCTCGTCCGATGTTTCGCTCAGCAACGATCCACCGCGAAGCCGCGCTGGAAATCAGTGACCACGCGCCGGTTTCGATTGATATCGAAACTTGACTGATTTGATGCGTGTTGTTTCTTTAGAATTCCCCAATGATCCGTCCGTCGTCGGGACACGCGATTGCTTTCAACGTTTCGTCGTCGATAATCGCACGAACAGATCCGTCGGCCAGCAGAAATCGAACAACGCCGGCTTGCGATGGCGGATTGCAAAATTGATCGGGACCGGTTCCAAATCCTGCGGCCGGATCTCGCATGTTGTCGGGATCTCCCCAAGCTTTGAAGCTTCCTGCAACGTCGCCAACCATCAATACATTCGATGCGCCATCCGTGATCTCACGAAGTTGCCGCATTCCATTCTTCACCAACAGTTGCGAATTTGCATCGTAATGTGATGCACCCAATCCGCGGATGGTGCTCTTGTTGAGGTGCCGCCGGTGGATTGAGAAACATAGGGATCACTTGCTTCCCAGTGTGCGAGTCGTCTCCGATCATAATTTTCCGGATTTCCAGCAGCCTCGAATCCCTGTCATGGAATGCACATTCCGCCTAGAATCCTCCCAAGTCCGTTTTATAACGTCCATCTTTCACGCACATTTCGGTTTTCGCGCCATATGTTTCAACCCGTCTCCGACAGCAATTTTGTTACTGGTGAACACTCTGTCCTGAAGCTCTGGGATGTCCAGCAGATTTTTCAGCAGTTGCGTCGCAAAAATGCAGGCCGCAAACGATGGAGCTTTCTCGACGGACCGATCACGGCCAACAATCCTATGGGCGTTCACCACGCCTGGGGCCGAACGTACAAAGATACGTATCAACGCTTTTTCGCCATGACTGGCCACGACCAGCGATACCAGAACGGGTTCGACTGTCAGGGACTGTGGGTTGAGGTCGAAGTTGAGAAGCAACTTGGTCTCGGGACAAAAACCGCTGTCCATGAATTCGGCATCGACAACTTCGTCAACGAATGCAAACGCCGAGTGCTAAAATTCGCAGCTCGTCAGACCGAACAGTCACAGCGACTTGGATACTGGATGGACTGGGACAATCCTGATCAACTGCGACAGCTTGCTGAGCATCTCGGCACCGACGAAGAAGTCACGATCACAGTTCCAAGCGGAAAAACAGAAACCGCGCAGGCGCATCAGCTTGTCGAGCGACTCGGCAACCCGGAATGGGGCGGCAGCTATTTCACGTTCAGCACCGAGAACAACGAGACAATCTGGACATTCCTTAAGAAGTGTTTCGAACGTGGTAAGATCTATCAGGGCCACGACGTCATGCCTTGGTCCGGCCGCGGCGGCAGCGCGTATTCGCAAATGGAAATCGCGGAAGGTCGAAAGCTCACAACTCACAAGAGCGTGTTTGTGAGGTTTCCGATTACCTCCAAGTCCCCTCTCCCCCGTGCCGGGGGAGAGGGTCAGGGTGAGGGGGCCGCGGCTTTGGCTTCGAACGCTGCAGAAGCAAAAGCCCCCTCATCCGGCCTCGCGGCCACCTTCTCCTCCGAATCGGGGGAGAAGGCACAAATCAGCGCCCAGGAATACCTCCTCGTCTGGACCACAACCCCTTGGACGCTCACCAGCAACGTTGCCTGTGCGGTGAATCCGGACCTGGACTACATCAGAATTCAGTCCAAACGTGACAACGCGATCTACTACTTCGCGAAGGACAACCTGAACTTCCAGCGACTCTCCACTGAGTTCAAAGATGGCTTTGGTCGACCAGAATGGAAATGGCCGGAAGGCGTGCCAAAGCTGAAGACGCTCGCTCAGATCTTCAAGGAGAACGGCGGCTTCGAAGAACTCGACACGATCAAAGGTGCAGAGATGGTAGGCTGGGTCTATCAAGGGCCGTTTGATGACCTGAACGCACAACAGCAGAAAGGCGGCGTCCCTGTTGATGAGAGCAATCTCGTCTCCGGAGTCGAAAGTCACCGCGTCATCGACGGCGGCCGTGACTCCCGCGGCAGCGCTAATGTTGTCGCGGGTGAAGGAACAGGCATCGTTCACATCGCGCCAGGATGCGGGGACATCGACCATAAGATGGGCGTCGCGATAGGGCTGCCCGTCATTGCGCCACTCAAGGATGATGGAACGTACACAGAAGAGTTCGGTGAATTCGCTGGCCTCGAAGCGATCTCCCCAAAGACAGCCGAACTTGTTTTCGAAAAGCTCAAAACCAAGGGCATGCTCGTCGCCGTTGAAACGTATCCGCACATCTATCCACATTGCTGGCGAACGGGTGATGAGCTGGTCTTCCGTTTGGTTGACGAATGGTTCATTAACATGGACTGGCGTGATGAGATCAAAGATGTGACTCGGCAGATCAAGTGGTTGCCGGACAGCATCGACGGGCAGGAACGTGAGATCGACTGGTTGTCCAACATGGGCAACTGGATGATTTCGAAAAAGCGTTTCTGGGGACTCGCGCTACCGATCTGGGTCAACGAAGAAGACCCGTCGGACTTCGAAGTGATCGGTTCGCTTGCGGAGCTCAAAGAACGCTGCGTCGAAGGTTGGGGAGATTTCGAAGGCAACACGCCCCATCGTCCGTGGATCGACGGAGTTATCATCGAAAGCCAGACGCACGGCAAAGAAGGCCAGCGGATGCGCCGCATTCCGGACGTAGGCAACCCATGGCTTGACGCTGGCATCGTGCCTTTCAGCACGATGGGCTACAACACCAATCGCGAAGAATGGCAGAAGTGGTATCCGGCCGATCTTGTCACCGAATGCTTCCCTGGCCAGTTCCGCAACTGGTTCTATTCGATGCTCTCGCTATCAACGATGATGCGCTACGACGAAGCCGACACCGCGGAAGACAAGAAACCGTTCCGCACACTACTCGGGCATCGTCTTGTTCAGAACGAACAAGGCAAGCCCATGCATAAGTCCGACGGGACAGCGATCTGGTTTGAAGAAGCGGCCGAACAGATCGGCGTTGACACCATGCGTTGGATGTATCTGGCTCAGAACCCGGCTCAGGATCTGCGATTTGGAACTCGTCACGGCGATAAGCCCGTCACTTTGCAAACGCCTGATGGGCCGATCGCCAAAACTCTGGAAGGGGTAGCAACATGCATGGTCACCAGCGGACCGGCCGACGAAACTCGGCGACAGATTCTGATTCCACTATGGAACTGTTACAAGTTCTTCGTGGACTACGCGATTGCGGATGGCTATGTGCCGAGTGATGAACTACGTCGGCGAGTGACCCAAAGTAGCCATCTCGCTCCGCGAGATGAGCCCCCAAGGGCAAATTCGGCGATGGAAAACGGGGCCAATTCGAACACGGCCCTGGCGAAGGCTCATCACGCGGAGCGTGATGGCCACATTGATCGCCCTGAAATCGACCGCTGGATTCTTTCAAACCTGCAGTCGCTGATCGGGGTCTCGCATCGCGAGATGTCCAGCTACAACGCCCCGGCCTTCTGCGCAGCGGCGGCGGGATTCATTGATGACTTGAGTAACTGGTACATCCGCCGCAACCGTCGTCGCTTCTGGCGCTCCAAAGATGCCAGTGATGCGGACAAGAACGCGGCTTATGAAACACTCTATGAAGTGCTCGTTACGCTGTGTCGACTGCTGGGGCCGTGCATTCCGTTTTTGACGGAACGGATGTATCAGAACCTGGTCCTGGGCCAGGAGTGTTCAGTTGACAGTATTCAGTGTTCAGTGAATCGCAGTGAAGTTGGTTTTACTGAAAACCGAACACTGAACACTGAACACTCGCCTCCGGCGTCCGTTCACCTCTGCGACTACCCAACCCCCGACACTTCGTTGCTCGACCCGGACCTCAACCTGCGGATGGCGTCGGCTCAGAAGGTGGTACGACTGGGGCACAAGCTTCGAGAAGAATCAAACATGCGAGTTCGCCAGCCGCTGGCCGAACTGCGATTTGCGTCGTCGAATCCGGACACGGCCGCAGCGATTGAAAAACTGGGCGACGTGATCGGTGAAGAGCTGAACATTCAGAAAGTGATCCGTCAGGATAACCTCGATTCGCTCGTCAAGTACGCCTACAAGCCAAATCTGAAAACCCTCGGCCCGAAATACGGCAAGCTGCTCAATGCCCTGCGAACGAGACTGCCAGAACTCGGTGATGCTGTCCTCGCTCCTCTGCGTCGAGGCGAAAACCTCACCGTTCAGCTCGACGGGCAGGACGTCAATCTAACACCTGACGATGTTCTTGTCAGCACCGAGCAAGCAGCCGAATGGGTCTGTTCAGACGACTCGGGCATTCAAGTCGCCATCAGCACAGTCCTGACCCCGGAACTTATCCGCGAAGGCATGTCCCGCGACTTCGTTCGTCAGGTCCAGCAGCTTCGCAAAGACGCCAACCTCAATATTCAGGATCGCATCAACGTCCAGTATAACTCCGCCAACAACACCGTTCAGGCCATGGTCGCCGAATGGGGCGATTATATTCGCGGTGAAACTCTGGCGGATGAGATTGAGTTTTCTTCGACTCCTGGAGCTGGTGTCAAGTCGGTATCAGTTGGCGAGGCATCGGTGACGATTTGGATTGTTATAGAGTCCTGAAACAGGCAGCAGCAAATGGATCTGATCGACGAAATGCTCAGTCTGATAGTTGCCTTGAATGCGAATGGCGTTCCCTACGCTTTGTGTGGGGGACTCGCGCTGGGTGTCCACGGTTTTCCACGAGCCACGCAGGACATCGACTTGCTGGTACCGGCACATGAGAGAGCCCGCCTGCAGGACGTTGCAAGTCAAGTTGGATTCTGGATTCCCAGCGGCCGTATGCCATTCAAGCCGAAGACTCCGCAGGCAATGGAAATCTGGCGAGTCTCAAAGGCTATCGGACCAAAACTCATTTCTCTTGACATGATTGTCGTATCGCCCGGTCTTGAATCGGTTTGGGAAAGCCGCGTCGTCGTGCGATTTGGTGAAGTAGATTGCAGTGTTGTGTCGCGCGATGGATTGATTACGATGAAGACCATCGCAGGACGACATCAGGATCTCGCCGACATTGAACGGCTTACAGGAGAAACGGGTGATACCGATTCCAACGCCTCCAGGAATGTCTGAATCCGCAGTTGATATGTCCCCGGAGGCCGTCATGTCCCGGCTGGAGATGATCGGGCAACTGAACGACTTATGCCATTTTCTGGCATCAGGGACGATACTCCCGCGCGATGAAATCATCGAGCCGCCCGACCTGTCAACCTCGTCGGCAACAACTACCATTCAGACTCCTCACTCAAACAGGCGTGCCTGCAACGTACCGCCCTCGTCTGAATCGATCATTGCCGAACAAATCAAATAGTACCGACTCGTCGATCCGGTCTTTGCAGATCATGCCAGGCGCAGAGTTGTTTGGCCATGCGATTCAATGATCGGCGTGGCAGGAGCCCCCGGTACCAATACGATTAATGGGGTTTGTTCAAGAATCGCAATGTACCGGCAAGCTGACGCATGCCGCTCGCCGGTTCGATTGCAACATCACGTCGATTCACCTAGCTCCCGAATGATGCGTTCAATACTTTCCAATTGAGCTTCCTGCTCGGCCTTGGTTGAGCGAATTCCTTCGACGACATCGGCTGGCGCCTTTGCCATGAAGCCCTGATTCGCCAGCTTTGCTTCCTGACTCTTGATGAAGCCGCGGAGTTTTTCCGCTTCCTTTTCCTTCCGAGCTTTCTCAGCCTTTAAATCCACAAGGTCCGCGACCGGAAGATATCCGTCCGCATCGCCCAGCGAAAAGCTGACAGAACCCTTTGGTGCCGTCACATCCAGACCGGCGGCTTCGAGCATCGTTTTCGAAAGGAAGTCAAATTGTCCGGCAACGGCCTGAAGCTGTTC
Source organism: Planctomycetota bacterium (assembly GCA_031429275.1). Classification (GTDB taxonomy): domain Bacteria; phylum Planctomycetota; class Planctomycetia; order Planctomycetales; family Planctomycetaceae; genus SXXK01. Next base: position 1,241 of record JANOZG010000783.1, on the reverse strand, counting down.
GGCGACATCCGGAGCGCATCGCATGAACAGCTTCAACTGAGCCGATGGAGCGATGCCGTACGATGATCGCACGTTGCGAACCGCCACGATCGTCTCCTGCAGACGTTCGAAACGCTTTTCGAGTGCGGCATCAACAAGGCTCAGTGGCAGGTCAGGCCATGCGGCGATCATGACGCTTTCGGTGGGTGAAGTGTCAGCAACCCGCAGGCCAGCGTCTTTAGGCTCACAGCGGCCTGGAGCAACCTCATTCAACTTGTGCCACAGCTCTTCGGTAATGAACGGAGCGAATGGATGCAGCAACCGCAGAAGTGTATCGACGACGACCACCAGACATCGCTGAGCCACCGGACGAGCGGCCTCGTCGCGGAAACGCGGCTTCAGCATTTCAAGATACCAGTCGCAGAATTCGTTCCATGTGAATTCGCGAACGGCGCGCGTTGCCTGGTCGAACTGATAACGATCCAGCATCGTCGTGACTTCGCGAACGGTCGTGGCCAGTCGGCTAAGCACCCAGCGGTCTTCCACCTGCAATTCAGATTCGTTGACCGGACCAGACGTGTAGCCTTCCAGATTCATGAACGCGAAGCGGCACGCGTTCCACAGTTTGTTGCAGAAATTGCGGCCGTACTCGAAACGTTCGCTGACGATGCGGGCCACCGGGGCTCCTTCGTCAGGCGTGAACCAGGGACTCGGGAACTGGAACGACTTCTTGCACTTCGCGCATTTCAGGGACGGAGTCGCGCCGCCCATCGGCTTCATTTCCTGATGCTCTTTGGATTGCGGCGTGACAGCCAGGCAATGAGGACACTCATACCCAACCGGCAGACGCACGTCCTGAGTTTCCCCGGCTAGGGACGAGATCGTAAATCGGACAGCATCGGTGCCGTATTTTTCGATCAGCTCCAGCGGATCAACGCCGTTGCCCTTAGACTTGGACATCGTCTGCCCGAGCCCATCGAGAATCTTCGGATGGATGTAGACGTGCTTAAACGGCACATCGCCCATGTTGTACAGCCCGGTGAGTACCATGCGAGCAACCCACAGCGTGATGATATCGCGGGAAGTCACGAGGACTGAGCCAGGGTAGAAGAAGTCGAGGACCTCGTTTGTGCTTGCGGTAATTTGAGATTTCAAATTTGAAATTTCAGATGCCGCGCCAGCGGCTGGCTGCATCGGCGGATTATGTTCCCGATCCGGCCAGCCCAGCGTGGCATGCGGCCAGAGTGCGGAACTGAACCATG
>JANOZG010000782.1:0-7720 GCA_031429275.1 Planctomycetota bacterium | reverse complement strand
ACAGCAGCGAGTTGCGGTTGCTCGATCACTGGCCAACAAGCCAGTTTTGTTGCTGGCCGATGAACCAACCGCCAACGTCGATCCGGCGAATCAACAATTGATTCTGGATCTGATTCGTGACACCTGCCGTGACCACAATGTCACATTGCTGATGGTTACGCATTCGCCAGAAGTCGCCGGAGCGTTCTCCCGCGTCGAAAATCTCAAGGACTTTAATCGTCCGGAGCTCAGCCTTCAGGAGAAGTCGGCATGAACCTGTTTACGATTGCATGGAAAAGTCTGAAGCAACGTCGCCTGGCCTCCAGTTTGACGACCTTAAACATTGCCCTTGGCGTCATGTTGATGGTACTGGTGCTTGTGATCTTCGGCGCTGTCGACGCGGCATTTACGCAGCGGAGTATTGCCTACGATCTAATCGTTGGACCAAAAGGTGCAGACTTGCAACTTGTGCTAAGTGCAGTGTATCGCATGCAGCCACCCATTGAGAACCTGCCATATATGTATCTGGAGCAACTGCGGAAGGATCGTCGAGTGGTCTCGGCAGTACCGTTGGCATTTGGCGACGTGACACAGGAAGGTTCTTTTCCGATCGTCGGTACGACATCTGAATTCTTTGAGAATGATTTCACGCCGGGTCGCGCGTTTAAAATTCGCGGCAAGCGAATCAACGGTCTGCTCGACACTATTATCGGCTATGAGGTCGCTCGAAAGAACAAATGGGACATCGGTTCAACATTTTCGATCATTCACGGCGGGGCAGACAGCGGTCAGGTGCATGACGAGAAGTTCGAAGTCGTCGCCGTTCTGGCACCAACGGGCACGGCGAATGATCGCACGGTTTTTCTGAACATCGAAGGATTCTATGCGATCGCAGGGCATACCAAGCCTGTCAAGGAAATTGAAAAACGCCTGCGGGATTTTTATGCCGCCGATCCGGAACGTCTGGCCGTTGCGATGGAACAAATTGAATCTGTGAAAAAGATGGAGGCTGAAGACGCCGCATCGCCGGACGGTGGGACTCATCACCAACATCATGAGAACCTGGATGCGATGAAGGAAGTCACGGCGATTCTGGTGAAAACTCGGCCGGACACACCGTTTGATTCGATGAGCCTGTCCATGGAACTAAAGACCGGTTACCAGGCGATGGCTGTGAACCCGATTATTCCTATCAGGCGACTTGTCGACGGAATGATGGGTAATATCAAGAAGGCATTTATGGCATTGATCGCGGTGATCATCCTGGTTTCGGGCGTGGGGATTTTCGTCAGCATTTACAATTCCATGTCTGATCGTCGCCGTGAAATTGGTATCATGCGGGCATTGGGAGCTGGACGCATGCATGTGTTTGGCATCATCCTTGCTGAATCAGTTTTGCTGTGTGTCGTTGGCGGAGTAGTGGGTTGGCTGGCTGGCCACGGCCTGGCAGTAATCTCTGCGCCGACGTTGACGGAACGCACTGGCCTGCTCATTAACCCATGGTCAGCAGATCCATGGGAAGCCATCCTGTTTCCGGTTCTGGTGGGACTTGCCGCACTGGTTGGATTTTTGCCTGCATTGACGGCGTATCGAACCAACGTGTCGGACGCCTTGAGTTCGTAAAGTGAGCGATCACTTCCCAATCAATGCCAGGTTGTCGCGATGAATGACTTCACCGTACGGCACATGTCCAAGCGCAGTGGCAATCTGATCGGACCGGCGGCCTTGAATTCGGCGGATCTCGTCGGAAGAATAATTCACCAATCCACGCGCAATCTCATTACCGTCGCCGGTCTTTAATCCGACCAACGCGCCGGATTCGAATTCGCCCTGAACTTCGGCAATGCCGACAGCCAGCAAAGAGCGTCCGGACTCACAAACGGCCTTAGTTGCGCCGCTGTCGATCACGAGAATTCCCGCAGGTGGCGCACCGAAGCCGATCCAGCGTTTCCAGGAGGCGACAGCCTCACCCTTGGCGAGAAACAAAGTGCCTGTTGTGTTTCCTTCGCGAATATCATCGAGCACGGTGTCGCTGCGACCGCTGGCGAGGATCACTGTTTCGCCCATGCCTGTGGCCGCAAGGATTGCTTTTAATTTAGAACCCATACCGCCTCGACCACGCGTGCTTGTTTCCGCGGCGGCAAGCTTTAACAGCGATTCATCCGGCTTTTCGACGAGCGAAATCACGACGCTGGCGGGATTTGAAGGTGGACCGTTGTAGAGGCCCGCGATACCAGACAAAATCACGAGCAGCGGATCTGGCAATAGTGTCGCCAGCATAGACGCTAATTGATCGTTATCTCCGACTGCAATTTCCTTAATGCTGACCGTGTCGTTTTCATTCACGATCGGCACAACACCAAAATCGAACAGTGTTCGCAATGTATTGCGTACGTTCAGATAACGTTGTCGATTACGAAAGTCATTTCCTGTGAGCAACAGTTGTGCGGTCTTCAGACCGTTCTTCAAGAGCGCATCGTTCCAGGTACGCATCAGGTGGGGCTGCCCTATCGCCGCTGTCGCCTGAAGAGCGGGCAGTGAATCCGGGCGTCGATTCATTCCCAGAATGCCAATTCCTGCGCCGACAGCTCCGCTGGAAACCAGCACGACTTTACGTCCCGTCTGCTGAATGCGAAAAATCTGATCCGAGATACACTGGATGCGTACCAGATCCAGCCGATCGGTGTCCGTGGTGAGGACGTTTGTTCCAATCTTCACGATAACGGTTTGGCAGGCTTTGAAGACTTCCTGTCGGACAAGATCACGCATGAGAGTTTTCAGTTTTCAGTTGGCAGTGTTCGGATATTCCCTAGTTCCCCTCACCGGGCATCACGGTGTTATCCGATTTCATCGAGTCGAAATTCTTTTCGCAATTTGGTCATCGCGTTTTCTGCTTCACTCGCAGCAATGACCACGCTGAGTTTCAACTCACTCGTGTTGATCATTTCCACGTTGATCTTGTTGTCGGCAAGACATCGGAATAGTCGGGCTCCAACTTCTGTGTGGCTGCGGAGTCCAATGCCCGCAACAGAAATTTTTCCGATGCGACGATCAGTTGACACGACCGAGCCTTCGTAAGTCTCAAGAACTTCGCGAAGCAGCAATACAGAACGATCAATGTCCGATCGAGTCACTGTGAATGAAATCGTGGCCTTGCCATCGAGCGCGGCGTTTTGAACGATCATATCAACCAGCACGCCACCCTCTGCAATCGCAGTGAAGACAGCTTCTGCGATGCCCGGATCGTCAGGAAGATTGCTTAACGTGACGCGGGATTGACTGGTGTCCGCCGTGATGTCACTCACAACGATACTTTCCATGCTGTCCAGCCGGGAAATAATGCCGGCAGTGACCTCCGGGCTGGCTGCATCAACGCCACCGCGTTTGCCATTCGATGCACATCCAACTTGCGGCAGAGACGATGTTGACTTATCCAGTTCAAAGCCTGAATGAGCCGCAAGCACTGCATCATTGCAGCGACTACGATCAATAAGCACCGAAATCTTGATTTCGCTGGTCGTCACAACATTGATGTTAATACCGTTGGCTGCCAGCACCTGAAACATTCTGGCAGCGACACCGGTATGTGTCTGCATGCCATGCCCGACAACGGAGACCTTTGACAGTCCGTTGGTCGTAATCACTTCCGCGGCGTTGAGACTGGTCGCAGCCGCTTTCGCAACCTTGAGGGCTGCGGGCAATTCGTCTTCCGCGACTGTGAATGACACATTCGCTGTACCTTCGCGGGCGACGTTTTGCACCACCATATCGACAGGAATCCTCGCCAGTGAAAGCGACGAGAACAAGGTGCTCATCACACCGGGCTGATCGGGCAATCCAATGAGAGTGATCATCGCTTCATTGCGAACGAACGCAACTCCCGTAACGACAGAAGTCACTTCTTCGGAGACCGGAGCGATCAATGTGCCGGGCCCATCGGAGTAAGCCGGCCGAACCCGTAACTGGACACGGTATTTCTTGGCAAACTCAATGGAACGCGAGTGCATTACGCCGGCACCAAGGCTGGCGAGTTCCAGCATTTCGTCGTAAGAGATGCGTTCGACTTTGCGTGCTGTCTTCACAAGTCGCGGATCGGTGGTGAAAACGCCTTCAACGTCGGTGTAGATTTCGCAGAGTTCAGCGTTGAGTACCGCCGCAAGGGCCGTCGCAGTGGTATCACTTCCGCCACGTCCCAGCGTTGTGATATTCATTTCCGCATCGACACCCTGAAAGCCTGCGGCGATGACAATGTTGCCAGCTTTCAGCAATTCCTGCATACGTGTGGTCGAAATACTGACGATTCGAGCCTTCGTGTGAGTCGTATCGGTAAGGACACCAATCTGAGCGCCAGTGAGGCTGATGGCCTCTTCGCCAAGTTCGTGAACAGCCATCGCCATCAGTGCTACGGACTCCTGTTCGCCCGTTGCGAGCAACATGTCCATTTCGCGAGGTCTGGGCTGGCTGGTGATCTCTTTCGCGAGATCAACGAGTTCGTCGGTCTTGTGGCCACGAGCGCTCACGACGACGACGACGTCATAACCTTTTCGTTTTGCTTCAACTGCGCGGCTGGCTGCGCCCCGAATTTTTTCAGCGTTGGCGACACTGGTGCCACCAAATTTCTGCACAATGACTGCCACGTTCTCGATTTCTCCTGCGATATTGGACGGAATTTCGTCAGAATACGTGTTTTGTTGTACCAAAAGTACTAGCTGGAGAAAGCCGATTTCTTAGCCCGGAATTCAAGTTTATCAGAACTCGACAGGCGTCCCGGATTGTTCGATAGATATCTGGTGTATTTCAGCGGCAGGACAAGCTTGTGAAGCGTCTGATTGCTGATTTTCTGCACCTTTCACTGGTCTTAAAGCAAGTTGCTCGCCAGTTCCGCGAGTTCGCTGCGTTCGCCTTTTTCGAGCGTGACGTGGGCGAACAACGGCTGGCCGACCATGCGATCAATGAGATAGCTCAGGCCGTTCGACAGCGAATCCAGATATGGATGATCAATCTGCTGAATGTCTCCCGTAAACACGATCTTTGTTCCTTCACCAGCACGCGTAATGATGGTTTTAATCTCGTGGGGATTCAGGTTCTGAGCTTCATCGACGATAAAGAAGACGCGCTGCAGACTGCGACCCCGGATATAAGCCAGAGGCGTCACTTCCAGGTGGTTTTCTGCGAGCAGATCCTGAACTTTGGGACCACCGCTGAGTTCCGATAATGGAGGTCGCATCACGGCCATATTGTCGTACAGCGGCTGCATATACGGATCCAGCTTCGCTTGAATGTCGCCAGGGAGAAACCCAAGATCTCGATTGCTGAGCGGCACGGCTGGTCGGGCGAGGAGAATCTGGCGATAGCGTTTCTTGCATTCCAGAGCAGCAGCAAGAGCCAGCAGCGTCTTTCCGGAACCGGCCTTGCCGGTGAGCGTGACAAGTTTGATATCGTCGTTCATCAAGGCCCGCAGCGCGAATGATTGCTCGGCGTTTCGAGGTGTGACCCAGGATGCAGCAACGCGATCGATGCGAACAAAGGATTTCAAATGCGGATTGTACGTAGCAATGACAGACTTTGATCCGTTTCGCAGTACAAAATTCTCATTCGCAATTGGCTGTTTAACGAATTCCAATTGGTCGGCTGCGACGATCCCGTCACCCTGAAAAAACTGCTCCAGCACACTTGATGAAAGTCCCTCGAGCATTCGTTTTCCGGAATAGAGCTTATCCATGCTCTCGACTTTGTCCGTGCTGTAATCCTGAGCGCGGATGCCGAGCGATTTTGCCTTCATGCGAAGGTTTGTATCTTTTGTCACCAGCACGACAACACGCGGGGCTTCGTCGTGCTGCAGCGTCAGTGCGATATCGAGGATTCGATGATCGGGGCAGTCCTCAAGAAACGCATCATTCATCCGCTGCTGATGATTGGCTTTCATCGCGATTCGGATTTTTCCAAGCCCCGCACCTATCGCCACACCGTCCGACGAAAGCACATCGCCGGTAAGTTCATCGAGGCGGCGGAGAAAAGAGCGGGCTTGAAAGTTGATGTCTTCATTGCCCTTTTTGAATCGATCCAGTTCTTCAAGAACCGTGATCGGAACGGCAATGTCATTGTCTTCAAAGTTCTGGAGACAACCAGCGTCGTGTAAAATCACGTTCGTATCAAGTACAAACAGCTTCGTGGCTGGGTGAGAGACCTGTTCGATCATATACTCTTCCCTGTGTGATACGTGACATCCCTGTCGGTCGTCGGTGGCACAACACGACTAGTACAGCGATCTTGTTAGATTCATACTCCGAATCATCATCATCCGCACGTGCGAGCATCTTATGGGAAGCGAACAACGTGAGCGGCTAATGTCAACGAGCCGGGAGGCTCCTTTGGGTTAAGGGCTCTCAGCCCTTGTTAAGCTATTTGAAAAGCGTTTTTTCTGCAATGTGCGTTGAGTTTTCGTTAAGATCCTGAGGTGAATTGTGAAGATTCCGGAAACTGCGTTGATCGCAGGCTGTGGCTACGTAGGGCATCGAGTGGCGCAGGTCTGGAGAAAACGGGGACTGCAGATTCACGCTGTCACGCGCAGCGCTGCAAAGGCCGATGAACTGTCGCGGGATGGCATTAAACCAATTATTTATGATCTTGCGGCGTCATCAGTTCCACCACTGCCGGATGCGGATGTTGTGCTATGGTGTGTCGGGTTTGAAAGATCTTCACAGTCGTCACGTCAGGCGATTTGGATTGATGGGCTCAAACGATTGCTGAACGCGCTCCCGGTGCGGGGCGATGAAAATGCCAGAAGAGTCTTGTACACATCAAGTACAAGCGTTTATGGGAATGGTTATGGGCAGGAAGTCGATGAAACGACAGTGCCAAATCCAACAGCCGAAGGGGGACGAGCGTGTGTGTCGGCCGAGGCGCTTTTACAGGAGTATGCGTTGCAATGCTCCGCGCGAGTTTCGATTCTTCGATTGGCGGGAATCTATGGACCGCATCGACTGTTGCGTCGCATTGAAGATCTTCGCAATAATACTCCAATCGCATCACCTCCCGATGAATGGCTGAATCTGATTCATGTCGATGACGCAGTCGCGGCCATTGATGCTGTCAGTAACATGGAATCACCGCCTGCGCTGATGAATGTTATCGGGAATAAGAACACCACTCGCGGCGATTACTATCGAGCGCTGGCAACGTTGGCTCACGCTCCTGCTCCAGTCTTCTCGGTGACTTCTGAATCAGCGGCAGAGGCCTACACTGCATCTTCAGCGCCTCCCCTGCATCGGGGAGGAAATCGTCGTGTCGTCAGCATCGTGCGTGAATCTTTGGGGATTCGTTTCAAATTCGATTCCATCGAAGACGGGTTAACGGACGCGTTGTCGGAAAAAGCCAGCGGCCCATGGTCTGGCATCTGAATAATGTCAAAGGAATGTATTCTGAACTCCTGCGTGACAAATCTGACAGTCGATTTGTCTGGATCCTCCATATCCGACAAATCATTAAACGCTTTGTCTCAAATGACGGGTCTCGACACATTAGTTCTTCGCAATACTCGCGTGAGCGAAGCGTTCGTCGCGGAACTTCGGGCTAATCTCAAGGGCACTGTGTCAAACATTGATATTCCATTAACAATGCGATGCATGTGCGGACTGGAAATGGTTTGAAGACAAGTGAGGGTGAATCGACCGGGAGTGGCCTCTTGTCGGTAAACGCCATGAGCTCCGAAGTTTTTAATCTGTTGCACACTACCCAAGGC
>JANOZG010000781.1:0-7254 GCA_031429275.1 Planctomycetota bacterium | reverse complement strand
GGAGTAGTTGATCAAATCAAGGTTGTTCAGCCTGAAAAGCCACGAGCAGAAATTGACAGTGGAATCATTTTGGCAAAGGCCGACATCGATGACTCTCAATATGTTGAACAAGCCATTGGTGGTAGAGGCGAGTATCAAGCCTTCATCGCACCAGAACTTCAGCCGCGGGTCATGCGTTCCAATCGTCCGCGGCGTCCAATCGACGGTTCAATTGCCGCTGCGCCTACGACTCGACCGCTGCTCGAACGACCATCTCTGGTCGTGGAGTTTCAGCGCCTTAATTCCCAGTCGCTGGTTCCGGACCATATGCAGACAATTCGAATTCAGGGCCGATTGGAAAATGATTTGCCGAATCAACTTTTCGTAGACCGTGCTGTTCGAAATTTGTTGCGTGATGATTGGCAAGCGACACTCGGACTGCGTGATGGGCTTGATAATGCCGATGATCTCGACAACATTGTTCCGGAATCTCCATTGTCAGAAGTTCGTAATCTTGAATCTCGCATTCGTGTGACTCCCGGTGTGCTTGTCTCTCGACAGGATTTGCGAGTTGAAAAAACAGCACCGGAGAATTCAGCGACCGGTGAAGTCGCAATTCAGGTGATGGTCAACAACCTGGGTCGCGATACCATCGATGGACTCATTGTCCGCGAACTGTTGCCCATCGGCACACGAGTTCGCGGCGCGGTCCCTGAGTGTGCGTTTCGCGATTCAACACTCACGTGGCTTCTCACGAGACTGGAACCACAACAGGAGCAGGTACTTCGATTTACTGTGATACCACCGGAAGATCCTGTTGGCGTACGAAAGACTTTGTTTGAATCTCAAACCGAAGTTTCTGCGTTGACGGCTGTAAAAACCAGGACAATTGTGACTGAAGAGCTGTTGCCGCCTGTCCCGCCGCCAATTCTTGATCGCCCTCCTGTCATTACAAGAGCCCCCAAACTTCGGTTACAGATCGCGGAACCAGAAGAAGACGCTGTCGTTGGAGAGTGGACGACTGTCAATTTTCGGATCACCAACATTGGAAACGCGAGGGCTGAAAACGTCAAACTGCGGCTGGTGCTCGACAGCCTGCTTGATCACCACGCATTGAAGGATGATGATATTCTGCGGCAGGTGGATGCTTCTATCGCAACGATTGAGCCCGGCAAGCGATTAGACTTTGAGTTGGTTGTACGACCGCAGAGCGCTGGCGAAATGCAATCGAGCGCTGAACTGCTGTTTGAAAGAGAACAGCTGAGCCTTCAGACATTTAGTTTTATGGCTCGCAATTCACGTCCAGCCAGAACTACACCAGCTGCGGATTTCCCTTAGTTCGACAACGCTGCTGGTGTCGTCAAGTCTGGACCAAACCATAGGTCCAGGAACTAACAACGCCACAGGCGATAACCGGCAACCATGCGGCGAAGTCAGGACTGACCTGCCCAATAGTCCCCAGGGCTAAACACCCCTGCGCGACGATATACAGAAATCCCAGCACTGAAGCACAGACCACCATGTTCGTGATCAAGCTATGTGATTCTCTGCGCATCACAAGAGGCAGTGCGATGGCAATATTCAGCAGACAAAGCAGGGGACGCGTGATGCGAGCGTGCAAAGCAAGGCTTTGACCTCGCACGGGCATTGGCCCGGTGGATGGGTTCTGAATACGCTGGATGAGCTGCATTGAAGACAAGAGTTTGAGATTACGACCGCGATTGTAAAGCTGATCGAAGCTCACTTCTGAAGCGATAAAAACATCTTTTCCATTGCTGCCCGGCACAACGCGTTTGCGGCCTTCTTCAGTAAGCAGATCCGGATCAAGGACTCCGGTCATGTTTTGAAGTAACCATCCGGAACTGTGTTTTTCCGTCTGGCTGACAAAGGTTGCCTTTTCAGCTCTCAGCTCACAATTTCGACTTACTAATTCCGGTTCCCAAAGAATAAAGCAGGCACCAATCAGCGTTTGATTCTGCACCAGCACCTGGTCTCCATCAATGTACATGAGGTAATTCCAGTAGTCATAAACGGGCTCGACCTTTTGTACCTTAGCTGTCTGGCTTCCATGGGGCGTTTGCAGCGGCACCGCCAATGCGGGAATGACAAGCTCCTGGTTTGCGACAAGAGCTGCATTAAGAATCAGGGCAGCCATCAGCAGCGGTCTTAGCAACCGCGTCGCCGGAATTCCAGCCGCAAGGATCGGGTACGTCTCTGAGTGCTTTTGCAGCAATCCCAGCACAACGATCACGGAAATAACGATCAGTATTGGACCGGCCAATTCAAAAAACTCGAAAGCCCTGAAGGAGTAGTACTCCAAAATACGCCGAAACATCTCGAGGTTCGAAGCGGATGCAGTCTTTTCCTGAAAGTCATCGATGTGTGTAAACAGATCGATGACAATATACAGACCGTACGCTGCAACGAAAAAAACTGCAAAAGTATGCAGCAATCGCCCCAGCAAATACCTGTCGAAAGTAGTGAACATCCTGTTTCCAGTCGCCGTCGTCAGTTGTCAGTTGTTACTACATTACAGTCGAGTCACTGAAGTCAGGTCAATAGCGTTATGCAATCGATGAATTCATCGAATCTGCTCTTTGCGAGAATTCGTGAAACGGCTAACGTTCCTGCTCTTCGGCATAAACTGCCGCCGCGTGGATTGCGGCGGCAGGATTCGCCAAAGCGGCACAGCATGTGCAGAATATGAGTTATTCAGAAGTATTTGCAGAAACACCCGCTGTTTAAGCTCTGCATCTGAAGAAGTTGCCAAAGTTCGTTGTAACTCTGACAACCAGTTTGGTTCACTGGAACGGAATCCAGTTGCCGGACGGCGTGATCAAGATTGATCGCAGGACAGCGATTAAATCCTGATCCGGGCTCAAAATCTCTTTAGGCACGGAAGCTACCTATGAAGATGATTATGTTGTTGATGCTGGCCGTTGACGCTGCATCAAGTTCAACGCCCGATGTGCAGTTGCTGGATTTTTCTGCAAGCTACTGCGGGCCCTGTCAGCAGATGGTACCAATCCTGCAAACCATGGGGCGAGAAGGGTTTCCAGTTCGTCAGATCGACATTTCCAGTGATCCCGAATTGACGAAGCGATTCAGCGTTGATCGCATCCCCACGTTGGTGCTGTTAGTTGAAGGCAAAGAAGTTAAACGATTCGTCGGGCTGACCAGTGGCGATGAGCTTCGGCAGGCGATGAATAAGGCGGCAGCTGAACTGAAAGAGAAACGTGCTGCAGCGGAGTTGGCTCAGCCTAAATTCGCGAAGACGGCAGCCAAGGATGTGCCCCCAGCAGCGGTCGTTGCGACTGAAAATTCAGCTGCCTCTCTGCGTCCCGAAATCGTCCAAAAGAATGAGAAAAAATCATTGGGCGATATGTTTCGCCGGATGATCGGCAAGGATGAAAATGCTGGCAATTCTCCGATCCTAAGAGGTCAGGACCCGGCCGCGAATCGTGATCTGCCGATGGATGCCAACGCAGTGTCGCTGGCCGCAACCGTCCGAATTCGCGTCGCTGGCAAGTCCACTGAAGATGGCAAGCATTTGCAGGACGTCGGGACAGGCACGATCGTGCATAGCGTTACAGGTCAGGCGATTGTTTTGACGTGTGCTCATCTATTTCAGAATATTGCGGTGAAAGAGGCTGTTGTTGAGATTGAGATCTTTGAAAATGGCAAACCTGTGACTTATCCAGCCAAGCTGGTTGGTGGAGACCATGATGCCGATCTGGCGTTGCTTCGCATTCGTACAACTAAGGTTTTTCCTGCGTCGCCAATCATCGCTCAGATTCCCGAACCAAAAGTTGGTCAGCCGCTGATGAGCTTTGGATGTAACGACGGAAATGACCCGACACGTTTGGATATGAAACTTGTAGACATCAATCGATATGACGGACCGCCGAATTTTGTGTGTTCAGTGGACCCCAGCAGCGGTCGTTCTGGTGGCGGTCTGTTTAGCGCGGAAGGTTCACTGATGGGCGTTTGTAGTTGTGCTGATCGTGAATCACACGAAGGCCTGTATGCAGCCCATGGAGCAGTTCTTGAATTGGTGAAGTACTGTGAGTTGAACGATATTCTGAAGTCCGCCGCTACTGTTCAAGGCACCGCCACGCGGTTCGCAATGGGCGAAGATCCAACGGAATCGTTCAAAGAACAATTGGCTGGCCCAGCAGGAGCAGCCCCGACTGTGCCCGCTTCGCCTGCGAAGCCTGCATTGGCAAAAACTCCTGAATCGACGTCGCAGTTTGATTTTTTTGAAACGGACGCCACTGCAGACATTACTCCGGATGACTTACTTGAACCGCAAAAGCGAGCGGTGGATGCGGTTGTTGGCCGTGCCAGGCCCTCAGCACCGCCATTGCATTCCACAACTTCAATCACCACCGGTCCGGAAGTCACAATCCTGATTGACGACAAGAACGGTGGTGTACCTAAACGTATCGTCATTCCACAGGCAAGTGCGTGGATGCTGGAAATGCTGACGGGTGAAGCCGCCGAAGGCGAGCCAACGGTCACCTCTACACTTCGTCCGATTCAGGCCAATCCTGTGAACGTTCGATGACCAGTCGCCGCTTGCGACAAATGGCCAGAATCTTTTCGCTGCAAGATTAGAGAACGGCAATAAAACCGAGGATGACCTGATTCGATCGAATTGCATACACTTTTGAAAATGTCTGCCGCTTTAGTAGCAGCCGATGTCTGCTGAAGGTTTCGTGGCAGTCGTTAATTGCGTTTCAATTTCATGTGGACGGAGTAGCACGGATGAATATTAATGCCTTTCGCGAATCGTCGACCATGTGTCGGTCGATGATCGTAATTCTGACGACGGCATTCTGGGGATTTAGCGCTGTGGATTCAGCGACGGCTCAGACTCAAAAGCCCACTGCAGAACAACTCCTGAAGAGTTACAAGCCAACTCAGAAGGACGTTGAGTTCGACACGCCTGAGGCCGCCGAAATGGCCAAGTGCAATGTTGATCTGGAAAAAGGCAGCTACGTAGTCACAAATCCAGCGGGTCAGGTCCTGCGACGTTTTACAGACTCGAATGCTGACGGTGTTCCGGACATGTTTCGCTATTATCACATGGGCGTTGAGGTTTATCGTGAAATTGACACAAACGGCGATGCCCGCGCTAAGAAGAACCAGAAAGCCGACCAGTATCGCTGGATGAACTGGGGCGGCACTCGCTGGGGCATGGACGCAGATGAAGATGGTCGCATTGAAACCTGGCAAGTTCTGTCGGCCCAGGAGGCGGCGCGAATCGCAGTCGAATCGCTGGTCAGTGGTGACGCGGCACGACTAAACACAGTGCTGTTGAACAACGAAGACCTGCGTGCTCTGCAACTGCCTGCAGAAATGGCAAAGAAGCTGCAAGCGGAAGTCAGCGACGTCGCTAAGAAAATGCAGGCGTCATTGTCGAATTCAAAAGTGTTAAACAAGAACAGCGTCTGGGTTCGCTTCGATCCACCTCTGCCAGCAATGATTCCCAAAGAAGACCTGGGTGCAGCCCGTGACATCACTGTTTACGAAAACTCTATGGCGACAGTACAGAACGGTGAAAAATACGACCTGATTTCAATAGGCGAAATGATTCAGGTTGGCGATGTCTGGAAACTGGCTCAGATTCCAGTCCCGGTAGATCCGACCGGAAAATCAATCGTTGCGGTAGGCGGTGTCATGATGCAGCCAGCGATCACCCCAGATTCAGGGCGACCTGAACAAGGCGGCGTCGGCGCGATGTCTGCTGAAATCCAGAAGCTGCTCGTCGAACTGCAGAAGCTCGATGAAAGCAGTCCGAAGCCTGATGCATTGCCGCAGGTTTTTGCAGACTACAACATGGCGCGTGCGACTCTGAGCGAAAAACTCATCGCAGCGTCAAGTACCGATGAAGATCGTCAACAGTGGATTCAGCAATTTGCTGATAGTCTTTCCTCGGCAACTCAGTCAGGACTCTATCCAGCCGGCCTGCCAAAACTGGTCGCACTTCAGGAATCCGTCAAAACGAACGAAAAGCTTCTGGGGTATGTCTTCTATCGTCGTCTGATGGCGGAATACGCTGTCCGTCTGAAAGAAGACGGTCAGCCCAACAACAATGCTGCGAATAACAAGACGCGTGAGATCACTCAGAAATGGTGGTTTGAACAGTTGGAAGCATTTGCCCGCAAATGGCCGACATCTGAAGATGCTCCAGATGCTGTCGTCCAGCTGGCCATCAGCTACGAATTGATGGGACGGCTTGATGATGCCAAAGCATGGTACGAACAACTCGCGAAGAACTATTCAAAAACAGAAGGTGGAATGAAAGCTCAGGGAGCACTGCGACGACTGACACTGACTGGCAACAAGTTTACGCTGACCGGTAAGACGCTCTACCAGAAAGATCTTGCTTCAACGCAATACAATGGCAAAGTCCTTTTGGTTCTCTTCTGGGCATCGTATGCCAAGCCGTTTACTGACGATCTTCCAGTCATTCAGGAAGTCTACGCGAAACACAACAAGGAAGGCTTTGAAATACTTGGCATCAACATGGACAGTGATCTGACTGCCCTTGGTGCCTATCTGAAGCAACATGGAATTCAATGGCAGAGTCTTCGCGACGCTCCCAAAGAGGCCGGTATGCAGCCAGGTGATTATGGATATGGGATCGTGTCCGTACCAACAATGTTTCTCGTCAACAAAGAGGGCGTGGTTGAAGGCGGCATCACAACAGCCAATCTGGAATTTGCCGTTGATGCATTGTTGAACGGCAAGAAACTGGAAGACCTGCAGGCTCCGGGTGCAGAAGCGACCGAAGAAGAAAACAAGACTGCAGAGAAATCAAAGTCTAAGAACTAAAGCTTTGCAGCGTGATTCAGCAGCATTGAGGCCCGGCATGTTCGACATGCCGGGCTTTTCCATTTGCCGGCAGTAAAACGCAGCTCTGAATTATAGCCCTGATCTCATTGATACTCATCATGACCCCGGAATTGACTTGCGCACGCCTCAGAGAATTCTTGCTGGATGACCGTTGCACATGGATATTGCAAACCTTCCCTTCAACAAAGTCATTGGGCTCAAAACAGAAGACACGCATGTTGTCCTGTCGCCACAACCGCAACACCTGAATCATGTGGATACAATTCATGCGGCTGTTATCTTTGGCATAGCGGAAGCCGCGGCAGGCCAATGTCTTCTTTGTCGGTTTCCAGATCTAGCCCAGGACTATGGCGCTGTCTTGAGAGGCGCTACAGCGAAGTATCGTCGACCAGCCTCTGTCGCTCAGGAATTGCG
>JANOZG010000780.1:0-9640 GCA_031429275.1 Planctomycetota bacterium | reverse complement strand
TGGCAAGTTGTTGAACAGGTTGACGCCCTGGAGAATCGCTTTGCGTGACCTGCTGCACCTCGAATCGCGATGATCCAACGACAAACGCATCACCGGAGGTCAGCGTCGCCACCGAAACAATTGCGCCATCCACGAAAACAGGATTCGACTTTTCGGAGATTTTTTTAATCGTCACTCCGTTTGCATCGGCATGCAGCTCAATGTGGCGACGTGAAATCAGTTCATCCCACGTGACATGCAAAGTTGCATCATCGCCACGTCCCAGCACATACGTGTCTCCCCCGACGAGAAGAAACTCCCGGTCAAGTCGGTGTCCGTTGTGAAAGGCCAGCAGCCGAAACATGAATGTTTATTCCATCCCGCCGACTTCTTTCATCTCCAACTGCTTCATCTTGCGATAGAGATTGGATCGATGCAGGCCGAGAAGTTTTGCGGCGTCGGTCATGTTGTCTGCCATATGATGGATACTGCGACGAATAAAGTCCCGTTGGAATTCGCGAGTTGCATCATCGAGCCCAAGATCCAGCGCCGGAAGCTTTGAGTTGTCAGATTCCGGGCTGAGAATAAAGGCCAGATCGCCCGGTTCGACGCGATCGGTCGGACAAAGGAACGCAATGCGTTCCATCAGATTTCGCAGCTCCCGCACGTTTCCCGGCCATGTATGAGATTGCAGTCTCCGGCGCGCCTCCGAAGAAAGCTGCAACTGTGGACGTTTGGCGTGTATGGCGAATCGACGCAGAAAAAATTCGGCGAGAGGAAGAATATCTTCAGGTCGATCACGCAATGCCGGAAGATCGAGCGTCACGACGCCCAGACGATAGTAAAGATCTTCACGAAACTTTTTCGCTCGCACAGCTTCGCTCAGGTTGGCATTTGTCGCAGCAATAATTCGCACATTGATCGGAATCGACTGCGATCCGCCCACACGTGTGATGACCTTTTGCTCGAGGACTCGCAGCAACTTTGCCTGACCGCCAGGACTCATGTCACCAATTTCGTCCAGAAACAGTGTGCCTCCATCAGCAAGCTCAAACTTCCCCTGTCGCATATCGCGAGCGTCTGTAAACGCGCCGCGTTCATGGCCAAAAAGTTCACTCTCCAGCAAAGACTCGGTCAATGCCGCGCAGTTCACGGCGACAAACGGGCAGGCGGCACGATTGCCTTCGTAATGCAGCGACTGTGCCACGACTTCTTTGCCGGTGCCGCTTTCGCCAAGCACAAGGACAGGCAAGTCGGTCGATGCCAACCTGCGAACGGTATCACGCAGGGCAGTGATGGCCATGCTCTCGCCGACAATCGACACTCCCTTCGTCACTTGTTCGGCCAGCTGGCTGTTGCTGCGATGCAGTAGGTTGCGTTCCTGCAGATTCTTGAGTGCGACGGTGGCCTGAGTTCCCAATTGGGAAAGGCACTCGATATCGTCCTGAGTAAACGGTCGATTCTCGTTTTGGTTAATGCCTTCAAAGGCGCCGACGATCGTGTTCTGTGCGTCACGCAGTGGAACGCAAATCAAATTGCGAGTTCGATAGCCGTACTTGCGATCGACTTCCTGATTAAATCGAGGATCGTCGTAGGCATCATCAACGCTGATTGACTTTCCAGTTCGCAGCGTTTCACCCACAATCCCTTCACCCGCCGGCAATCGCAGCGATGCGTTCTTTACGCCAAGAGCAGGACGAGCCTCGACTTCGTTGCGATCTCGGTCCCACAGGAAGATGCTGCTGCGGTCGCAATTGAGAAGTCGAGTGGCCTCGTGCGCAATCAAATCCAGCAAAGGCGCGGCATCTTCCGCCATCGAGAGTTTTGACGCGATATTCAACGTCGATCGCAGTCGCTCCACTTGCTTGTGGCTTCGCAGGTTGTGGTCAACCAGCGTCAGCGCCATCGAAAGTGAGCGAGCGAGCATCAGGCCAGTTTCGGCAAGGTCTTCTTCAGCATGACGGCCAGCCGTGACGATCAAATGGGCGAAGGGCGTGTTGGGAGCAAGTGGAAAGGCAGCCAGATTTTTACCCGGTTCTGTGCGATTGACCCCAGCTGCGTCTCGATCGAGGCATTCATCCCAAAGCGAAATTGGTCGAGCGGCCATGCCTTGCTGGCCGTGTTCGGCGATGATTTCCCAACCGGGCCCGGGAACTCGCTGAGCCAATCCGATCCATTGCACTGACAATTCGGACGCGATCTCAGATAATGCGGTCCGGATGAAGACATCAAAACCTTGAACGTTTAAAGCATCCGAAAGCAGTTTCCCGCCGAGCTGCAACAATGCCCCGCTGACAGATCCTGGCGACAGCATTGAAACCTGAGAGATTGTTTTCCATTGAATACCAGCCACAACATGATCCTTCATGCATTCTGCGGCTACCCACCGCACGATGTGTAATCGAATTCACCTGATTTGGCAGACACCTCGTCATCGTATTTAGCTGTCGACGGCATGGAATCTGTCGATCTGACTACTATTTACAACAACGCGCCATCGGGGTGATGGCACGTAAGGATAACGGATGTGTCGATGCCGTCAACGCTGTATTGACTCTGTACACGTGCGGATTATTGAACTTAGCCGTGCTGCAGGCCAGTGAAAGAAACAGGCCCGGCATCATTGAAGATGCCGGGCCTTTAAGATGCGTTGGGTTACCGTGGTCTGCCTTTAGATGTGCTTGTAGACAGATTCGAAGTCGATGTCGTAGCGTTTCATCTTCTTGTAAAGAGTTGTACGATTGATCCCCAGTGTTTTCGCGGTTTTCTGACGATTCCACCCGCTGGCTTCCAGAGCCTGAATAATCAAATGCCGTTCTGGTTCGGTCAATGCTGACTTCAACGACGCTCCGCCAAGATGAGTTTCAAGGTTCGCTCGATGCTCATGATTTGCGAAAAGTCTTTCCGGCAGATCTGCAACCGTGATGTGGCTTTCGCGGCTGAGCACTACAGCACGCTCAATCACGTTGACCAATTCGCGAACATTACCCGGCCAGTGGTAGTGCTGCATGGCCTGCATGGCCATTTCATCGATTTGCATGACGTTACGTCCGGTCTGCTCACTGAATACTTTCAGATAGTGCTCAGACAACAGAGGAATGTCACCGATTCGATCTCGCAACGGTGGTTGCGTCATCGCGATAACGTTAATGCGATAATAGAGGTCTTCTCGGAACGTGCCGCGTTTGACGCATTCTTCCAGGTTCTCATTGGTCGCCAGGACAAGTCGCACATCAACTTTATGTGTGACGTTTCCGCCCACCGGTTCGAACTCTCGATCCTGCAGGACTCGCAGAAGCTTGACCTGCAATGCTGGCGATGCAGTTGCAATTTCGTCCAGGAACAGTGTTCCACCGTCAGCCTGAAGAAACTTACCAATCTTGTCGTGCGACGCACCTGTGAATGCACCGGCAACATGTCCGAACAATTCGCTTTCCAGCAGTGATTCTGGCAACGAGCCGCACGCGACTTCGACGAATGGCTTGTCGCGACGATTACTGAGATGATGGATCGAGCGGGCGGTGATGGTCTTGCCAGTTCCGCTTTCGCCAAGGATCAGAACTGTGGTCCGAGTGTCAGCGACGCTTTCAATCAGTTCAAACATTCGCAGCATCTTGTAGTCTTTGCCAACGATGCTGGAGAGTCCGAATCGCTGAGTCAGCTGAGCTTTCAGCTTCTTGTTTTCTTCGATGATTTGACGTTGTCCAATGGCTCGTTCGATCGAGAATCGCAGTTCTTCATCAATCACAGGCTTTGTCAAATAGTCGAAAGCTCCCATACGGATGGCTTCGACGGCACTTTCGATTGTGCCAAATCCTGTCAGCAGGATGATGGACGTTTCAGGCGAGTTCTCTCTTGCCCATTGCAGCAGATGGAATCCGTCCTTATCTGGAAGATTCACATCACACAGGACCACTTCAAATGGAAACTCTTCCATGCGTGAGATTGCGTCGGTGCAATTCGATGCAGTTTCAGTTCGATGTCCAAGACTGCGAAGATAGTCAGCCATTGCAGACTGAATGTAGCGATCGTCATCGACGACTAATAGCGAGCCCGAAGTATTGCGAGCCATGAACTGTCCCCTCAGGATGTTTAATGCCAGCCGGAATTCCAAACGAAAAGTCCGCGCTGTATTTTGAAGACCGATGTAACGTAAGCGTCGAGCGTCGAATGTTCACATGCGTTAACGCACTGAACGCGGTTGCTGTCCATAGCAACAAAATGCTCGATGCAGAGAGGGGATGCCCAACATTAGGTTGCCTTTCGCGCACAGGCGGTGTTGATGTGCAACCTCGATGTCAATTTGAAAGGACGCCGGGATGCAATCGTTGCGATCGGCATCTGTGGAACAATCGATTTCTCCTGGGGCGGTGCCTGCCCCTGGGGAATCTTGACGTCGGCATCCAGTATGCAATGTAGCCAGCCTGCTGAAAGGAACCGGTGAACGGCGGTTTTGACCGATCTATTCAGGCTTTTGGCTGGAATGTCGAGCATGCAACAAAAATTTGGCTCCACAATCGCGGGACATCTATGCACGCAGTTCGGGATTATTGCTACCGTAAACTCTCCGTATCGTACGCATTCAGATTTTTGCGCGATGTGGTTTGGTTTTCGAGGTTCACGCAAAGTTTGGTAGTTATAGCGAAATTTGAGATCACATGGCTTTGCTGAATCGCTGCATATAAGCATCGAGTAGTGAAGACCTATTGTCAGTTTAGTCGCAGCACACTGAAGAATCCCTGCGGCGAATAGTCAGACGGATGCCCTCCGATGGAGTCAGGCGTGAAGATGAATCACTGGAAACGCTCAACTGCACTAGCATTGCTGTTCGCAATGCTCAGCCAGGGCTGCGCCGGACCAGAGGCGCGTCTACAATATCTGCTTGGCGAAGATCGCGGTCTGGAACATTACGAGAACTACGCAACCAACATCGAATATCCAACTCAAACGGAACAACATGAAGTCAATCCGGAACTGTTGCACGGGCCAAGAAGCCTGACGAGTCTGGAAGATGTTGATCCGCGGGAAATGACTCTGAACGATTGCATTCGCATGGCGATGACGCATGCGGACATCATCGTTGATGATCAAAGCTTCGGCTCGCCGTCGAATCCATTGATGGGAAATCCGCAGCGTGTCGCCTCGGTCTGGGACAACGCAATTCAGGACACCGGATTCCTGTTCGGCAATCTTGGGCCTGAAGCAGCTCTGGCAAATTTTGACCCTGTCTGGACGAACTCACTGCAAGGTGGCACATCAAAGAATCCACAAACGACGCAAAACCTTGGACTCGGAGCTGGAGATACTCTGGATAATCAGACCGTGCAGTTTCAGTCTCGACTCGAAAAAATCATGGCGACTGCCGGAACGTTGTCCGTACAGCACGATGTGAATTACACAAGTACGAATCAGTCATCGATCTTTCCTTCGTATTATACAGGTCTCGTTCAGGCAGAATATCGTCAACCTCTGTTGTCAGGTTCCGGAGTGGAATTCACTCGCATTGCTGGGCCAGCTCAGTCGAATCTGCGAGGCGTGTCCGGTGTGTCTCAGGGCGTGTTGATATCACGAATCAACTCCGATATCTCACTGCTGGAATTTGAGCAGTCCGTTACGACAATGTTGCGTGATGTCGAGAACCGCTATTGGGATCTCTACTTGTTTTTGCAACTTTATGAATCAGAAATCGAGACTTTTCGCGATCTTGTCCGGTTCTATGACCAACTGTCCAAGCGCAAAGAATCTGGCGACGCTGTTGCACAAGCTGAAAATCGCATCTTTGAGGGCGAGGCACGCATCAAAGGTTCGCTTGGCGACGTCTTAAAGGCAGAATATCGCCTGCGCCGGCTGCTCGGTTTGCCGCTGAACGACGATACCTTTATTACTCCGATTGACGTTCCCTCAGCGGCAAAACTTGCGGTGGATTGGGAATCAAGTCTTTTGGAATCACTGTCCAATCGGCACGAACTTCGCCGTCAAAAATGGGAGATCCGCAGTCTGGAACTTCAGCTGCGTGCATCAGAAAATCTCGCCCGGCCGCGGCTGGATTTCGTCTCACAGTACACAGTCAATGGTCTAGGCAACAATCTGGGTGGTGAGCAGGACGACGATGGTGTAACTGACGCCGGTTATAATAGCTTCTATGAATCGCTCAGCCAGGGCAACAACAAATCGTGGACAACGGGATTGTCGTTTTCAATGCCATTGGGACTTCGACTGTCCCGAGCACAGGTTCGAAATTATGAATTGCGACTTCACAAAGCTCGTGCAGTTCTCGCCCGACAGGAAGAAGAAATCGGGTACGAACTCAGCGATGCAATCGTGAACATGGAACAGAACTACCTGCTTGCCGAGACTGGATTGAAGAAAGCGGCTGCCGCGAAGAAGTATGCCGAGACCTCACTAGCACGAGCCAATGCAGAAAATCAACGCGATCCGGTTTTGCTGGGACGTGTACTGGAAGCCAAGATCACCAGCCGCGACTCGGATCAGGGATACCTGAAACTCATCGTTGACTACAATAAAGCGATTACAGAACTGAACTTCCGCAAAGGTTCCATTCTGCACTCGAATGCAATTTTCCTGGCAGAAGGGGAATGGAACACAGAGGCTTACGAAGATGCCAGAATTCGAGGCGAAGCCATGTCTCGCGCCCTGGACAACGTCCACCTGCGGACAGTACCGGAAGAATTCGTTGGCGGGCCGGACGTGAATTCATGGGAGTCTCTGGGCATTCCAGCTCGGCCGTTTGAGCCTGGAGCAATGGACAGTATCGGACAGACACCATCAACGACGTTTGAAACACCACAGTCAGCGATTCCAGAGGTTCCTGTTGAGAAGGCTCCAAGGCCTTTACCGGCACCGCAGCCAGCTCCAAATGAAACTGATCCCCCAACGAAAGTTCTGGAGCCTCCGATGCCAAAGGAGTCTGACGACTTTCTGGACCCTGTGAACTACGAACCGCCGCAGCTCCGGGACCAACAGACCTCATTCGTGCCGAATTCATCAAAGTCAATTATGAAACAGCGAGCCCTGCGGCGGACCGGACAAGCCGCAATGTAATTGGACTACAATGATCGATGTGCAGACGGAGAAATATATCCCGTCTTCACAGCAATTGCAGTTCCTCCGGAAGGAAGCAGCCACATGAGCTACAAACAACTGTTTCTTCTGATCCTCACGATCTGGTCTGCGGAGTTGTTTACTCGCCTGCTGTTTGACACGTTAATGCATCCGCAAATGGAATACATGACGTATTACCTGGAAACGGATAAAGAAGGGACGTTCAAGGGCGGGTATATTGCCAAGCTTGGCGATCGCGGCTGGCAAATGGTCAGCGCTGTGCCGAATCCACAGAACAAGGACGAGATGATCCTGTTCTTTCAACGACGAACTCTTTTCTCCAGCGGCTACTGAATGACGCGGGAAACTTCAGCGTCCTTGGGTGGTTCGCCTTGGCCCGTGCGAGTTGACTTTGTCGTAGAACCGTATCTTTCCGGGAACAGGATCGATACTTTCCTGGCAAAGCACCTGCGAAACTACACGCCGTGGCGTCTGAATCGGATGGTGTCGGCTGGTTTGGCGTATGTTGATGATATCCCCGTTGACGCAGATCAACGCGTGTTTCGAAATCAGCGAGTTTCGCTCAGGCTGATTGAGCCTCCGGATAAGCTACTGGAACCAATCGATATTGAATTGTCGATTGTTTATGAAGATCCATGGCTAATTGTTGTTGATAAGCCGGCAGGAATCGTCGCACATCCGGTGGGCGATTTTCAGGATGGAACGCTGTCGAATGCGCTACAGCACTATCTTGACCAGCAGACTGTCGTCAAAGGACTTCTGCGGCCCGGTGTCGTGCATCGTTTGGATCGCATGACAAGCGGACTCATTCTGACCGCCAAAGAGCACATGGCCCATCGCCTGCTATCAATTGATTTTCAGCAGGGAAAACTTTCGAAATCCTATGTTGCGCTCGTGGATGGTTCACCGGATTTTGAACAACGAATGATTGAGTTACCTATCGGACAGCGCCCTGGCGGAAACTCAGTCTTGATGTCAGCTCGCCCCGACGCGAAAAGCCCGCGTCCTGCCAAAACGAAAGCCACAGTGGTGAAACGTCTGGAGAAACACACCATCGTTGAATGCGTGCTATTCACTGGACGAAATCATCAGATTCGAGTTCATCTGGCCGAGCTTGGTTATCCCATTGCCGGTGACGAATTCTACGGTCCGCGTGGAATGATCCGGAATTCACCGCGTTTCGATGGGGAAGACCCGACGGAGAATCGCCATGCCTTGCATGCGGCATCGCTCGGATTCTTTCATCCGATTCTTCGGGAATGGATGCAGTTTCGAACAGAACCCCCGCAGGACTTCTGGGACGTTGCTTCGATCGCCGTAACTTGACTCTCCAGAGTCGAGCCTTTTCCGTGATGACTGGCCTGTGGAAAGTCCCGGTGGCTCCGCGCTTCATTTTCGTCTGTCACCCAGAAAGCTACCGCTTTTTAAGGCGACTCAACGCGAACTCTACCGCATTCATTAACTCATCAATGTCATCGGCTGAATTGTACGCAGCAAGACTAACTCGCGTCGTCGCGGACACACCAAGATACGTGTGCAGCGGCATCGTGCAGTGATGACCATGACGAGCGAACACGTTCCTTTGATCGAGGAGCGCAGCAAGATCCTCAGGGTGTACTCCGTCAATTCGAAACGAAACAATCCCGCCTCGATGAGCGGCATCGGGGCCGTAAATCGTTAGCCCAGGAATCGATTGTAGACGTTCTAACGTCAGGGTCGTCAGTGTTTCTTCATGCTGATGAACAGCTGAGATACCAACCTTCTCTATCCACTCAACCGCCGTGCCAAGTGCGATCGCCTGCACGATTGGCATTGTACCGGCTTCGAACTTGGCGGGGGCAGCAGACCATGTTGACTCTTCGATTCGGACCTCGGAGATCATGTGCCCACCAAGGAAGATGGGATCCATTTCCTCGAGCCGCGCCGCCTTACCGTAGAGAATTCCGACGCCCGTCGGTCCATAAAGTTTGTGCCCACTGAACACCAAAAAATCGACATCGTCAGCAATGACATCCGTCGGCAGATGCGGCACGCTCTGAGCGCCATCGACTACTACGCACGCACCTACCGACCGAGCCCGGCGAACAAGTTCTGTGATGGGATTGATGGTGCCCAGCATGTTCGACATACCAGTGATCGCGAGAACTCGAGTGCGTTTTGTGAGTACGGAATCAAGTTGATCCATATCCAGGCGGCCATCGGGCGTCAGTGGAATCAGCCTGAGCGTCGCGCCGCGTTCTTTGGCCAATTGCTGCCATGGCACAAAGTTGGCGTGGTGTTCCATCACCGTCGTCAGGATTTCATCGCCTGTTTGAACATGTCTTCGCCCCCAACCTGAGGCGATCATGTTGATGCCGATTGTCGTGCCCGGTGTGAAAACGATGTTGTTCGACGAAGGGGCGTTCAGGAACCTGGCTACTGACGTTCGAGCGCCTTCGAATTCTTCGTCGATTCTCTGACCGAACTGATACGTGCCGCGATGAGCATTAGCAAAATATTGCTCTTCGACTTCTCGTTCTTTGTCAATCACGCACTGAGGTTTCTGAGCCGACGCTCCGCTGTCCAGAAAAATCGGTCG
>JANOZG010000779.1:0-24504 GCA_031429275.1 Planctomycetota bacterium | reverse complement strand
ACATCAAGAGTTGATCGATTCTTCGATTCAGTTACGTTTCGAGACGATCCAATACACCTGAGCCAGCACGCTTCGCAGGGACGTCTTTCTGCGACTTGACGCCAAGCAGTCGGCGATAAACTCCGGCAAGCAAGTTCACGGCAGAGGCAATCCAGAGCCAGGGATCGATCACGTAGTCCCAAAGGTTGCTGGACTCGTGCAACTTCAACTGATGAGCCAACACGGTGAATGTAAGGCAAAGCCCAAGGATTCTGTGTCGGCACAACATGGCAACGACCGACACGGCCAGCACACACCAACTCATGCTGTTGTGAAAACCAAACGAATAGAGATCTCTGGCGAACAATCCCAGCGCAGCGGGATACAGGAACGCTCCTGTCGCGAACCAGAAGATATTCATATTTCGCAATATGGGAGCATT
The DNA here is from genome assembly GCA_031429275.1 of Planctomycetota bacterium. Classification (GTDB taxonomy): domain Bacteria; phylum Planctomycetota; class Planctomycetia; order Planctomycetales; family Planctomycetaceae; genus SXXK01. The sequence continues at coordinate 24,083 of JANOZG010000779.1, read as the reverse complement.
GAGACCGTCAATGCAACCGACATTGGCGAGCACCTGAAATGCCAGCAGCACCAGCATCGACGCACTCACCGCTCCCATGTGTCCCAGGGCAAAACCGGAAACATCTGTCTGACCAATCGGCAGGACTCCCAGAATCGCGGGAATCGACAAGCACAGCAACATCGACTGCCATCTGCTGCGACACTTCACACGCAAAGAAAGCATGCTGGAGACAAGCAGCACGGACGTCAGATGAGACCATATCCAGAAGGCGGGACTCACGGTGCGTTCTCCAGCCAAGGTTCGTCAAACGCAAGGTAACGCATCTGGCTGCGATTCCATGTGTAGACGAGATGATATTCTCCCTGAGTAGCCTGAATCAGATAGGGATATGAGAACTCAGCAGGTGGATCACCCGCTTCAACGTCACGAACAATTTTCCAATTCAGTCCGTCCTTCGACGTCGCCAACGAAAGCTTGCAACGCCCCAATTCGACAGGATTACACGCCATCAGATACTCGCCATTTGCACGACGAATAACAGCGATCGCAGCGTCGGAATTTGGCACATCAGTAAATTCGATTGGACCGCATTCTAAACTGAATACGCTCTCCAGATGATTCACTAACACCCGTTTCTGCTGATGCTTAGACTGGCGATAAAAGGCCACCGAGGCATGACGATCGACCGGCACAATCCAGGGCTGAATTGCACCCTGCTCTGCGGTGAGTCGAATCTTTGAATCCAGATGACCTTCAGGGCTGATAACAATCGCCTCGCCAAATTTTCGGATGAATTCATGATAGACCGGCAACAGAAGATGCCCGGATTCACATTCAATCGGGCAACCCTTAACCAGCGTGCTGATATTCAGAAACGGTGAAGTCACGAGTCGCTGTGCAGCAGTCCATGTGGCACCATCGTCATCGGAGTATTTCATTGTGATGCTGCTGCCGGACCAGCCGCCCATCGAAACCGTGACATAAAATAACCACACTCGTTTGCGTGAATCTGCAAACAGGATGGGATTTCCAAGTTTCGCGATGTACCGATTGAGTTCGTCCGCGGTCTGTTCCCTCGTGGTGATCGCGGTTGGCGTTGACCATTCGGCAGCTCCTGGCGTCAGGCTTGACATCAGAATATGGACGTCACTGGCCCCTTCCCGCGTACCTGCAAACCAGGCTGCTAATAGACGGCCATCGTGCAGTCGCGTGATTGTTCCGGAATGAACCGCAGGCGGGCCCCCGGTCGATTGAATGAACCGCAATGCAGGCTCTATTCCCGTTGCGGTCGCCGTACCATGAGGAATTTCTGGTTCCGCGAATCGCAGGGCGATTGGTTCGCTTGCGTTTGTCAGCAGCAAGCCGATGCTCGCGGCCACCATGCCAAGCCAGAATATCAATAAAAAATCACGCTTCATGCGAACAAAACTTCAATAATACGCGAGGTCAGCAACATTACGAGCGGCAGGAATTCTTGTATCCTTAGGCGAGCGAGGATGTCAATCCCCTGATGAACGACGGCAAAATTGAGAAAATCCGGGGACTGACCTCCACCGCTCGCCCGCCGTAGATTCTCACGGGGATAGGCAATTTATCTCACCAACGAACACGATAGCACGTTTGGCTCGATTCGTGCCATCCGAGATTGCACAAAATCGCCGTCAAACTATACCTTTGCCGCCATGCGATATCTTCTTTGGACAATTTGCCTGGCGGTCCTGTTGGTTGTCACCGAACTCCTCAGTCGCCCTCTGCTGCCGATCGATGAAACGCGATATATGTCCGTGGCATGGGAAGCCCATGTCAGCGGCGATCATCTGGTTTCGCATCTCAATACCAAGACCTATGCTCACAAGCCCCCCTTGCTTTTTTGGCTCATCAATGCCGTCTGGGCTGTCACGGGCCTGAATGAATTTGCAGCCCGACTTGTGTCTCCCACTGTGGGAATCATTTGTCTGCTACTGACAGCAAGCATGGCTCGCAAGTTATGGCCAGATGCGATTTCGTTTCAGCGTTGCGCGCCGATGATGCTGTTGTCGATGACAGTCTGGATTGTCTTTTGTCCCGTCACGATGTTCGACATGCTGCTGACCTGTTTCACGCTGCTGGGACTGATGGGTGTCCTGCGCGCCGAAGCAGGAGCACCCAAGACTGGCTGGTTGCTGGTCGGCATTGCCATGGGACTGGGCGTGCTCTCAAAAGGCCCTGTAATTCTTGTACACGTCGTGCCTGCAGCACTGCTGGCGCCATGGTGGTCGCTCCGCGTTCGAACATCTTATGTTCGCTGGTATGGCGGTTGCCTGATTGCGATTATGATCGCAGCGGGCATCGGTTTGTCGTGGGCTCTGCCGTCCGCTGCCGCTGGCGGAAAGGCGTACAGCGACGAATTGCTCTTTGGACAAACCGCCGGCCGCATGGTGAACTCATTCGCGCATCGAGAACCGTTCTGGTGGTATTTGCCAGTATTACCGATCTGCCTGACGCCGTGGATTTTATTTGGTGCCGTCTGGCGCGGTCTGCGAAACACAGGACTGGATTCGCCCTTGAAATTTTTGCTGAGCTGGGCGGGCGCGTCGTTTCTGATTCTAAGCCTGGTGAGCGGTAAGCAGGCCTATTATTTGATGCCCGCGATTCCGGCCTTTGCGCTCATTATCGCTCGACTGGCAACGGCGGTCGAAGGTCCTGTTTCAAAGCGAGACTTATCCATGGTTGCGGCCGGAACAATGTTGCTGGGAGCATTTCCGCTCATCGCCAATCATCTTCCTGCTCTCGCGGAGACATATGTGAAGGATCTGGTTGCCGATCGGTACAGTATTCCCATGATGGCCTGTGGAGCGGTGCTTCTCGTGTTTTCATGGAAGCGAATTGAATCCGCAGTTTTCGCTGCCGGGACCACGGCGGTTCTATTTTTTGTCCTGGTGATCATTTCACTCAAGCCAGCGATGTGGGATTGGTTTGATTTCCAACCACTCGCGGCGGTCGCTGCACGCTATGAAGGCGGCGTTGCCTGGTACGGAGGTTATCATGGACAATTAAATTACCTCGGCAAAATCAGACACGTCTACGAGGCCGAGAATCCCGAAGACTTTTCAAAATGGTTGACAGAACATCCACAAGGCGTGCTCATTATGCGACTCTCTTCGGCAAATGCGAAGCTGCTGCAGGATGCAGACATTCTGCCGTCGAACAGCATGCCGTTGACAGCTTCACAGGCTGACAGAATTACACAGATACTGCGTGACGATCAAAATTTTGTGGGCCATCAGTGGCAACCCAAAGTCACTGACATTTTTTGGATTCGCACTGGCCTTCGGATTGCATCACGAGTTGTCGTGCGGTTTGAATCATCACCACTAACACAGCCAGAACGATAGCCGAAATCTTCAACGCGACATGACCTCATCTTCGTATTTCAAGACATTGACTGCGTTCGTGTAGAAGTCAGAAAACTTCAGCGCCCGCCGAATGTTGTCTTCAAGATACGGAAGTCTCGTGTGGTAGTCGGCTTTCGTGACATTCTGAGTGACATGCTGAAGTTCCGCTTCAGAGCTGCAACAAATCATGCCGCGTGGATCAAAGAAATGAGCGATATCCGGAGCCCCCCAATAGATTGGTAAACTCCTGCAGAGAAAACTGTCAATCAACTTCTCTGTGAAATAGCCTGGCGTTCGTGAGTTTTCGATGCAGACAGAAAAATAGTAGTCGTCGTGTGCTTCGCGTTTGTCTTCCACACGGTGATAGCCTGTTCCAAACAATTTCAGATCAGGCGATGTCTGTTTCGACCATCCCGCAATTCGATGGCGAAGCCTGTGCCCCACTGTTGAATTCTTCGACGACGCGATTAAAGAAATCCTTTGCTGCTTGGGGTGATCATTTTCTTCGGTCGGCGAAAGCAGAAACGATCCACCGTGTACAGCGAAGCGAGCATTGGAGAGTTTGGCCAGAAGTGTGGTGCTGTGTGTTAAAACTCTGTGGTATCGACCAGAAAAGAAGCGGCAGAAAGTATAAAACCGTGGCTTGATGGCTACCGGTTCCTGCAACAACAAACTGGCCCGACAGTTCAAACCTCGCAGCGATGACGTAAGTCCCCGACTGCTCGCGACGACGATGAGATGATCGTGTGCCTGGAGATCCCCCAGCGTCTTCTTGCCGGCACCGTCACCGTTAAACAACAACACGGATTCGATTGGCTGGCTGGCCAGCAATGCCCTGTGCTTGTCTGGCTTTCCGTATGGAAGCAGCGCAATCACCATGAAGGTCACCTTATACGCTTGTAATATGACGGTTCAAAATAGGTCCTTCCCGTTGCCCGGCAGTAAAAGTAACTCAATGCATGAGTTGCTCGCAGCCCGAGACCAAAGTCGGATCTCTTTCTCGCCATCTTCGAAGGAGCGGGCGCTCCGTCGCCAACCCAGGCCGCTGCATAGTCGCTTTGCTGGGGCGTCACAGCAAAGACGGGAACATCTGCGATGCGCTGAGCGATGATCATCGCATAAACTTTTACCGATTTTCCAAGCAGCACTCTCGATCGGATCTCTCGCGGAGCTGTAACTTCATACCATCGCTTTTTGCCGTATTCGCACAGAATTACCTGCCGCACGCGAAAGCCATTTTGTTCGGCGAACACTTCGAAGAAGAACTCGGGGGAAAACTGATAGAAGCCGTGGCCCATAAAGCTGTTCGCAGGACTGACCCCAAGGAAATGGCCGCCGACTTTGACCATACTCATGCAGTTACGAAATCCAGTACGAACGTCAAACACATGCTCCAGACTGCCACCATCAAAGACGACATCGAACTTCTGATTCAAATGGTCGGGTATCGGTTGATTCAGGTCGTGGATTATTGTGGCACCTTCGAACTCAGAGAAGTCCATGGAGTCTATCTTCTGAGCACCGATGCATGAAAGAAACTCTTCCGCGTAGTTGGAATCAGATCTCTGGAATTGCGATCGAGCTTGCGCGGAGACTGCCTTACGGTGACCATCCAGCAGGTTGCCAAGCTCGGCTCGCGATGCGTACAGATTCTGACGCCCGATCATAACCATGGAATCATACGTCACATCCATAGAGTGTGCATGAAGCAGAAACTCTGCAACATCTCTATCTATTCCCATCTCTATTCGTCTTTCGCTCTGATCTTGCTCGTTTGATTTATCTGCAGGGAAATAAGTGCATAGCGAAGGCATCGCAAAACACAATGCCTTCTAAAAGCAGCGCTCACCCCAGAAATGGCTGCCATTCAGTCCCACGTTTCGGCGCTTCAAGACGAGAGGGTGCTGTCGTGTTCTTTTCGATGACCAGCATGTATGGATAAAAATGAACCGAACAGATTGACTGTTGAAATGCTGTTGTGGTCGCCATCGGAATCTGGCCAGGTATCGTATTCTGCGAATTCAATGCGGCTGCGAGTGCCATTGCGAACGAGACAAACTTGTTGTTAATCCCATGGATATCTTCGCAGATATAGACACTTCCGGGTGACATTGCCGGAAGCATCTCTTCAAGTGTAACCATTTGCTGTCCCGGTGAATGGCCTCCGTCATCGATCAGCACCTGAACGCCGCTTACATTCCTGCGAAAGTCGCTCCAGAACGATCGATCTTCCTGATCGCCGATATGCACCGTCACCTGATCATCTGAATAACATTTGCATGCGGGTTCGATATCAACCCCATGAATCTGCGCCTGTTTTCCAAAATACGATTTCCACATTCCCAGGCTTCCACCGCTGTAGATTCCAACCTCTACCATTGTGAGCGGCTGGCCTACGAATTTTGCCAGATGTCGATGGTAGGCTTCGAAATAGTGAGTCCATTTCCAGATACCGGGGCCATCCTCTCGTGCCATGAAATACTGCCACAGAGGATTTTCAGGCGATGGCTGCGGGCAACCTTGCTCATCGGATCCTGGTGCACCATGCCATGCATTAGTCAGGACCATGCCGCGTTTATAGTGTGACTGAGAGAAACGCTTCCGCCTCAGCAGATTGAGACCATCCTGGAATATTGACATGTCCGAAAACCTTCTTAAACAAAGCTAAAAAGTTGCAAATTCGGCCGCAGACAGAACCCATCACCTGAAATCAGGCCGCGCGGCGGAAGAAAAGTACGTCGTTTTCTGAACTCGATAAATTCAGCATGAAACCTTTGTTCAGAAGTGAACGAATCAGGTTGGATGTGGCACGATCGCCTGCGATCTTCGGATGAACTTCAATACAAAGTTTCCGAACTCCCGAAAGATCGATCGATTCGTCAGCCAGATGGATTTCCCCACCTTCGATATCGCAGATCAGAAAGGTTGGGCGATGTTTTTGAATAGCTTCATTGAAACTGATCGAAGGAATATGCAGTTCCTTTGAGTCTTCTGAATGCCGAATATGACTGCTGACAACAAATCGATCTGACTGATAGAAAGTGCTTGATCCGCCGTTTTCTGAAATCATTTTCATCTGCAGATTTGGTGAGACACCATTGAGTGCAAATGTCCGACGAAGCAGTTCTTCCATCTCAGGATTTGCTTCATAAGTAGCAACATTATCTGAACCTACGATCTGACAGCAAACGGTGGCAATGAGGCCAATTCCGCTTCCAGCCTCCAGGACTCGATCGTCTGCTTCCAGATGTTGCTTGATGACGTTGCGTTCGAATTTTTCGTGCGAGTCTCTGTAGAATGCTTTTGCATAAGCAGTTTTTGACAACTTACCAATATGCAGCTTAACAGTGCCGCAACGAACGTTCGTCGGACGGAAGATTTTTCTAAGCTGATAGTTCAACCATTTGATCATTCTATGACTCCATTTTTCGCTATTTGTGTATGATCGCCGCTGCAGTGGAATACTCCCACTTGCGAAATCGCGAATGCAAAGGCATGCCAGTGACCACTTCGCCAAGGCTGTAGTTTCGATGAAAAACCATGTTGATCATCGCCATGTCTGAGGCAATCAGAGAACTCCGCAGGGTCTCGATTTCCGCGGCGACTAATCTGAGGAAGCTCAACACCTGGCTGACTGTGCCTCCGACAATCCCTGGATTGACAACCATCCGTTGGCAGAATTCAGTCTTCTGATACTGTTCAACCATGTCGTTCATCAGGCATCTGGTCTTGCCGAGAGTCTTTAGTTCTGAGCCGATGAACAGTCGCGTTTCACTGGCTTTTGCGTGAATTAATTCAAAAGGGTCTCGGCGAAAAGCCACGTCAGAGATATCAGTGATGATGACATAAGGATCAGTCAGGGTCGAAATATATTCCATCGCTGCAAAATGCCGGTGATAGAGAATTGGCAGGTTACTCGCGCCGCATTTTTCGAATCGAATATTTTTGGTACTGGCTTCGCTTACTACTGACTCCGGCAATCCATCATGCAGAACAACCCCTTTAAGTCCCGTCGCATTGACTGAGTTCAACCAGGGCTTCATATAGCTCAGAGTGTCTGTCACATAGCTGCCGCGCTGCGCGTCTGGTTTTTTTGACATCATCACGGCAACGACGGTCCCGTATTGTTTGGTCGCTGGCACCGAATGAATATGACAGAGTCTGGCAATATGAGCCTGATAGATGCGCTCCCGTCGGTCCCGGCGATACTGCTTTGAGAAGAATGAAAACATATAGGTCTCTGAAATTCTTGTGGTCGTCAGGCAGCATCTGACATGTGCGAAAAATTCCTGTCTGATGACTGTTCAATCACCGAAGCGTCGATGTTTCGTTTCTCCTGCAGTCGCGACAGACGGTTGATCTGCATGCGATAAAGAGGGCGTCGAAATTCACGTTGCAACCAAGGCCAGAACTTCTTTTTCTGGCCGATCGTGCTACCACCTAAATCCCTTGAGATCTCAAACACACAACATGGTGTGACGACTTTGACAGCAACGCCAGTGAGCCATGACATTTGAATAAAAGTGTCAACTGGTCTGTCGAAAACCACGGATGCATCGAGCAGTCTTTGCGCCGCCTCGCGGGTAATCAACTGCGACGTCGCGCCGAGCGGTGCCACCACTGGCAACAGCAGCGAATGGGGTCCGCTGGACTTGAGAACGGCAGCTTGAGGCCGAATCTCACCTGCGTGAAATTTTAGATAGTCGCCCGGCAAAATGTCTGCCAGTGCAAATTGCAGCGCGGCATTAAACTGAGGCTGCTGCAGTTGCATGTCATCTTCAAGGACAAGCACCGCGTCTGCGGAGCCGTTCACGATTCTCTGCCAGATCCTGCGATGACTCAGGAAGCAACCAATTTCTGCTTTTCGAAGTTCTGCAATATACTTCGGCGAATGCAGCTGCCGTTGGTAGACCCGTCTAATCTCCGCATCAGACAGCAGGTTACCGTCGACAGCGGAAACCACGGAACACGACAGCGGACAGGCGGCAATCGTCCTGTTGACCTGCGGTCGCCGCTCAATCGCGCGGTCGAGAGAAAGTATGCAGGCTTCGGCGATCATCCTTGATTCCCTTCAGGCTATTAATTTCGGTTACCGGACCAGCCAGATGTCCATGTGAGAAAAAGCTTCCAGCACAGTGCGAAATCCAAACGGAGCCAGATAAGCTTGAATCGTCTCTTTCTTGTGCTCTTCAAAGTTGTGTTCAATCGTTAGAAACCGGACGTTGTAGTTATTCAGGTCCAGTCCCTGCAGCACTTCCAATTCGCTGCCTTCTGTATCGATCGAGATATAATCAATGTCGCGAGGGGCGTTATGAAGTCGAAATGCCGAATTCAGAGACGTTGTACGAACTTCATGGCGGGCACCCTTTCGAGATCTTCCGTCAGCACGCCGAAAATCGCTGAGCGTTGATAATTCACCCGAATCTGAGACCTCAAGAAACTCCATCACTTTATCGTCGCAGGAATAGACCGGGCGGTCATCCAGCTTAGCCGTTCGTTTCTTGCCGATCGATTCATGAAATCTGCGATCCGGTTCGAACAGAATTCCTTGCCACTGAAAGCGTTTTTCAAGCATAAATGTGTTGGAAAGCTGTTCACCGTTTCCAGTGCCCACCTCTACAAAGAATCCACCCTGCTTCTTGCCAGCGTAGTACAACGCGGCGATATCCTGAAAACATTGTCCACGACTGTTTTCAAGTTCGTGAATTACCAATTCCATGAATTCTCTGGTCTCAGCGTTCATTTTGTGCTGAACGGCGTAATCACGCAGACCGGCGAGTGTCAACATTAACGACTGACTCAGAGCGTCTGGCTGCCCCATTCGACTGAGTTCAATCGCCGCGCGAATGTTGTAGCGATCCTGTTTGGCCGCCAGGGACAGCTTTGCTGAATCATGATGGCGTCGGCCACTCCGGAAATTGAATTCTGCCATGATCTTTTTGAACATTGGTAGACCTTCTCAAAACGGCCAACGAGTTTTTCTGCAAGTGCACCACAAGAGGCCGCACAAAATAACTATCCGTCATTTTTTCCGGGTTGATATCGAAACAAGCCGAATCGGGTCAATATCGACTTCTGCATAGAGCGTCGTGAAGCCCTGCAAATTCTGTCAATTTAACTCTCCCTTGATGCCGAATGGCCAATTCTGCAACTCAGGCAGCCTTCGACCACAGATCGCGGTAGACATCCACGATTCGAATTGCTTCAAGGTTAGCCGAATACGACTGCTCAATGGACACTCGCCCTGCTCTGCCCATTTCAGCTAATTTCGCAGGCGTCGCCATGAGTTTATTCAGAGCGAAGGTGAGTGCTTCAAGATCGTTGCATGGAACCAAACTGCCTGTCACGCCGGGTTGAATGACATCCCGGTAACAACCGGTCTGACTGGCAACGACAGGCACGCCGCAGGCCATCGCTTCCAGCGGGACCAGCCCAAAGCCCTCATAGCGAGCGGGTGCCACACACAGCGACATCGCCGAATGAAACTGTGGCATCCGATCATACGCGACTTCACCATGCCAAACGAAACGATCAGATAAACTAGCCTTTTCGATTTTGGCCCGCAGTTGTTGATGAAACAACTCATGCTCCACGGTCGCTTTACCTGCAATACATGCTGTAAACGCAGGGTGCTTTGGCAGCAGGTGAATCATGGCGTCGACGAACAAATCCGTGCCTTTTTCCGGCCGAATGCGTCCGATCAGTGATATTCCATGTTCTCCCGGAATACCAAACGCACGCATCGCAGCGTGGCGATCTTTGTCCGGCTGAAATCGATCACAATCCACACCGTGCGGGATTGTGGCGACGACATTGTCAACATAGCTTGCAGCTTCGTCGCTGGTCGCGATGACAGCGTCCATTGACCCCAATAGCTGTCGTGGAAACCACGAATGCCGCCGCAAAGCACACGAAGTCATGACCAACCGAATTTTCCCACGCAACAGATGCTTGATGATCAGTCCCAGCAGCATTTCTTTGTTGCGGCGAGCGTGCCAGATTCGAAACGGCTTGTTCGTTGGTCGTTTGAGACACGCTTTGATCGCTCCCCAGATCCCGACGGATTGAATTCCAGGAATCGTCCTTGTGGAGACCATGGCCAAAGGTTCGATCGAATGGATATGGGGCACCAGTGTTCTGATTGTCGAACCCACCCCCGTAATGCGCGGATGCATGTCCGTCACGATCAAGTTCATTTCATCATCGATCATCGCTGCGAATCCATTCCTCAATCACGATTTCAGCCGCATTAGGCGAGTTTATCGGTATTGATCAAACGACGTCAACGGCGGATTGAGTCGGCTTAGATTCGATGTTCCGGCGTTTTTCATTGATCTTGACCGTTTCCGACCAGATGGGATAAAAGCAAATTGAAGGCAACCGAGTTACAACATCCATCACGCGGACAGGAATGCGATTTTGGCGAGCGGGGCATGTAAATCCCCTGATGGAACGCCCATTGAGCGGATCACAATCAGGGGACTGACGTCCCCCGCTCGCCGATCATTACCTCATTCCTGCTTGTGTTGAGATAAAAGCGCCGCAAGGGATTGCATGATGCAGGATTTTGTTCGAATTGGTAAATATGTCTGGCCGTATCGACGCTTGTTCGTACTGTCGGTCATCTGCGCCATTATCGTTTCTGGCTTTTGGGCGCTGAATCTTTCGATTGCGTTCCCGGTCGTCAAAGTGTTGTTCCAGAACGACAGTCTGCATGACTACGTCGAAAATGAAATCGCTTCCCTGGAGAAGGCGCGTCGAGAAAGCGAAGCTGCTCTTGATGCCATGCCTGAAGATCAGGTCAAAGAACGCGCCAAGTTACAATACGAGGCGAGTGAAAAAGCACGAAATCTGTTGATGCTGACCAAGGTTCGTCGATCCGTCCTGCCCTACGTCCCCAAAGACAAGTTCGACGCAATGGCGTTGATCCTGGGGATTTTGCTGGCTGCGACGTTCCTGAAAGGTCTGTTCATTTACTTTCAGGAAATGCTGGTTGGCAGTGTCGTGCAGTTGACCGTGAACTCGATTCGACAGGATTGTTTTCGATCCGCATTGCGACTCGATTATCAATCCCTCAACCGCATCGGAACATCGGCATTGATGTCACGTATGACGAATGACATTGAACAGATGACATTGGCCATTCGCGTATTCGGCGTGACGCTTGTCCGAGAACCACTCAAAGCTGGTGCCTGCACGGCGCTGGCTTTTTACGTGAATTGGCGTCTGACACTGCTGGCCATCACCGTCGTGCCGCTCATGGGATTGATCTTCAATCTGTTCGGAAAACGTTTGCGACGCGCTTCTCACCGAACGATGGAAAGCATGGCTCGGATCTACGAATGCATTTCGGAGACGTTTGGGTCCGCTCGGATCGTCATTGCGTTTTCTGGTTTCCGCAAACACCGCAAGCAGTTCCTGAAAGCCAATCGAGATTACTACACGGGTTCCATGAAGATCGTGAAACTCGGCGCGCTGGTGCGGCCAATCACAGAGATTATGGGGGTGTTGGGCGTGTTCGCTGCTTTGGCTCCCGGAGCGTATCTGGTTCTTCGCAACACCGATATGATCCTTGGCGTCAAGCTGGCAGCTCAACCCATGGGAATCGCTGAACTCGCCATGCTTTACGCACTGCTTGCGGGGACTTTGGACCCGGTGCGAAAGTTGTCGGGCATCTTTGAGCAGATCAAACGTGGCATGGCTGGCAGTGAACGAGTGTTTGACCTCATTGACGAAGCATCCATTGTTCCGGAACCAAAGTCACCGCGCATGATGATTCGTCATTCGTCAATGATCTCGCTGCAGGAAGTTTGTTTTCGATACGATGGTACCGAAGCAGAAGGACACCAAAGACCGCTGGCATTACGCGATGTCTCGCTGGATGTTCGGTTTGGTGAAGTCGTTGCTGTTGTGGGTGGCAATGGTTCTGGAAAGTCTACATTGCTGAGCCTGCTGCCTCGATTCATGGATCCCGGCGAAGGACGCGTTCTGATTGACGGCGTGGATATTCGAGAATTTCGAACAAGAGATCTGCGCAGTCAAATCGGATTTGTGACGCAGGAAACACTGCTGTTCAATGATTCTATCCTTGAAAACATTCGATACGGAAACACCGTCGCAACTCGAGAAATGGTCGAAGCAGCGGCTGAACAGGCTCAGGCGGCCAGCTTCATTAAACAGTTGCCAGACGGCTATGACACAGTTGTCGGTGATAAAGGTGGCAAGCTCTCCGGTGGCCAACGTCAACGAATTGCACTCGCGCGAGCGATTCTGCGAAACCCCTCAATTCTGATTCTGGATGAAGCCACGTCGGCTGTGGATTCACAAAGCGAGGAAGTGATTCATTCGGTCCTGAAGGGCTTTGCAAAGAACCGTACGGTCTTCATCATCAGCCACGTGTTGAACCGCACGTTTCTGGATCTCGTCACGCGTATTGTCGTGATGGATCAAGGCAGAATTCTGGCAACCGGCAGTCATGATAGTCTGATGGAATCATGTGCAGCCTATCGTGCTTTGAACCAATCGCAGTTGCGCATTCGCGACGCAGCTTAGAAACCGTTTAACCCGCGGCCGGCAGGCCAGGCCGTAGGGGTTCCTCGCTGCCTGGCCTGTCGGCCACTGGGTAAACGAACAAAAGTCAGCCTGAGACCAGGCGGAAGTTGTTTCAGACTCACATCACAGGTGAAATATGCCGCAGTCAAACGAAAGCACCTCTGTGTCTGCGGTCATCTGGCGTTTTCGAGATGGTCGGGCTGGGCACGAGAATCAGGTCGTGGGGCTTTCCGAAGCCATCGCTCGCAACTTTGATGTGCAGTTTTGTGACATTTACCTTAATCGCAGTTTGCGAGGTCTAAAGAGCCTGCTACCGCGTCGGCTTTCCTTCGCCGCAAATCTGCCTGCGCCAGATCTTCTGATTGGTGCCGGGCATTCGACTCACCTGCCGCTGCTCAGTTTTCAGCGACGTTTTGGCGGAAAAACGATCATCATCATGAAGCCCACTTTGCCGACGGCTTTGTTTGATCTGTGTCTGATTCCGGCACATGACAACTTGATGTTGCAGCGCAGGAATGTCATCAGAACTGAAGGCTCATTAAACCGAATTTTACCGTCATCGCGGCAAGACTCTCAGCGGGGAATGTTTCTGATTGGTGGTCCTTCGCGTCATTTTGCCTGGTCTGACGAAAATGTGTTAAGACAGATTCTGAGCATCACGCAAAAGGAACGAATACACTGGACGTTAGCAACATCTGAACGAACACCTCAGAGTTTCGTGCTGGCATGGCGATCAAAAGTTCGGGAAATTCCAATCGTCACTTCACAGGAATGCTCGTCCCAGTGGTTGCCTGAACAAATTTCACGATGCGGCACGACCTGGGTCACGTGCGACAGCATGTCGATGATCTATGAAGCATTAACGGCAGGCACCCGAGTCGGCTTACTGGAACTGCCTCAGATGAATGACGATCGCATTTCACGCAACGTCCAGCGTCTCGTCGCAACAGGGCTTACGATCACGGCCAGCCAGTGGCTCGCGGGACGCAAACTGCCAATTCAGATCAGACAGTTTTCTGAATCAAATCGCTGCGCCTCAATCATCGCGGCCCAGCTGCTTGACGACTTTACGTCGACGCCAGAACACCACTCAATTGCCGATTGCACTGTCAGGCGATTGCCAGATTTCGAGAAGCATACCGAGGATTCCGGAGTATTGCCTTCGGAGAAAGCTGAACAGCTGAGTCAGTGAGGCACCCACGTCTTTGGCAGTCGTTGCTATTCCGATCCACAGTCTCGGTTGGTACACCGCGATGAATAAGCGTCCAACGTTCTGCCTGAGATGTTTTGACCTAAAAACATCAGCCATCTGCATTTTGAACGAACAATAGGATACTCGCCAGAATTTCACTCCGCACCAAAACCTCGCGAATCTCTCGTCATAAAATCGTTCTGCCCCAGCAACGAAGCGGGACATTGAAAACAAAGCCTGAGTCCGTTTATCAGGCCTTCATCTTCCAGGCGGGGACCTGGGTGAAATCCGCTGCTCTTAGGAAAGGCCGTTGGTTTCCTCGATCGCAAGCGACCCGGGAAGCAGCCATCGCGAGCAGCTGACTGCGATCAACAACCGGCTCTTTGCATAGAAGACTTGCGATGTGCCTGCCTGCTAATCTACGTGTAAGAATTCATTGCTGCCAATCAGCGTTCGCAGAAACGCAGCCAGCGCGCGGTGGTTGGTGCTGACATCGCCGATCGCACCAAGTTCCGTTCGGTAGATGTTGAGAAACTCTGCCGCATCTTTCAACTCGTCCGGACTTGCGGCACGGCCAAGAGCTGTTCGATACGCATGATCAATTTGTTCCGATTCGATGGCACTGACGGTCTGCAGTCGCGATGCCCAGCTATCTGCTTTCGTATGCACAAAGGGATCATTCAGAAAATACAAAGCCTGAGTCGGAACAGTCGTTCCCAATCGATTTGCGGTGGACGCATTTGGATCGGCTCCGTCAAACAATGCCAGAAACGGATGCCGTTTGAGTCGCTGCGTCATCAGATAGACGCTGCGTTTGTTATGGTCGTAAACGGCATTGAACGGACCGTGCTGAGTAAATCCCCAGCTGATCGGCGATGGAAACGGGTGTTCTTTACCGGGGGCCGCATCCAATTCACCTGTCACTGCCAGGATCGAATCGCGAATCTCCTCAGCACTCAGCCGACGACGAGGGAAATGCGTGTAGAGAGAACTCGCATCGAATCCAGAATCTGAACCGGCGGTAGAATTCTCTGCAACCGACGACTGTTGATACGTCGCGCTCAGCATGATGAGCCGATGCATTGATTTCATCGACCACCCATTTCGGACAAACTGCGTCGCCAGATAATCCAGCAGTTCCGGATGTGTCGGGGACAAGCCACGAACTCCAAAATCATTCGGGGTCTTTACGAGACCATGCCCGAAATGATACTGCCAGATTCGATTCACCATGACTCGCGGGGTTAATGGATTACGAGGTTCGGTCAGCCATTGAGCAAGTTCCAGGCGACCGCTGCCCGACGTTCTTTCCAGCAGCGGGCCACCGCCGAGAGCTTTGATCAAACCACGAGGCACTTCTGCGCCGGGCTGACTCGGTTCGCCTCGCAACTGCATGCGAACGTTGTGCGGCGTGCCTTCGGCCATTCCATACGCCATTTCAAACGGGCCATTCGCCAGTAGTGAATTCAATTCGGCAGCTGCCCTGCCCGTGTCATTTTGAGCGGCGGCCAGCTGTGTGCGGATTTCACGGATTCGACTACGACGGGACGCATACTCAGTTGCATTCACCTCAACCGGTGCAGAATCCAGTGCGGGAAATGCGGCCTCTCGAATCTCATAGTTGTCAACATCCAAAGCCGGACGCACACCACCGATATGTCCGTAGCTGTCGATAAACGAATAATCGATCATGCCATCCCAGCCGCCTGCGAGGTCACCAGTGAATTCATTCTGCGATGATTTCGATACGATGAGACCCGTATAGGTTTTTGCTTTCAGGTCGAGCTTGAGTTGCACGTGCTGCCACTCGCCAACGTTGATCGCGCAGACGGACTCCTTCGCATCGCCACTGCGACGGAAGAACTCCTTTCCGTTGAAGAAGAGTTCCACAGCAGCGGAATTCCCCGGCCCATGTCCGATGTAGAAACGCCACGATCCATCGCCGCCAGCACTGACGTCCGCACACCGAAAGTCGAAGCAGGCAAACAGTTGTTCGGTATCGGCAGCATTCCACGTTTTCGGCAACGTGAGTCCGAAACCGTCGTAGTTACCCCGGTTTGGCATGTGAATTCCCAGTTCGCCCACTGGAAAGAGATTGATGAATGGGCTCTGTGAGGTTTTCTTCAGCCGCACGACGCTGTTTGGTCCCGGATTCCATGGAGTCGCTGGCTGAGCGTCGTCGATTTGCGCTTCGAAGTCGCCATCTGTGCCTGTCAAATCCTTGAGTTCCTTCGACATGGCGGCAAGATCAATTCCGTCCGCGTTCAACGTGCCCTGCACTTCCGTGGTGACCGCCGGAATTGGAGTATCCTGAACTCCCAGATTGTCGAACTCAATCGCCGGAAACGGGAGATCGGTCTCGGCCGGTGATTCGAGAGCAACGAAGTCAATCACACCCTGCCAGTTTGCTGCCAGCGCGACTTGATCAAACGACGCCAATGCGCCGGGCGTTCCAAGCGTGCCTGAAACCGATCCTTGGTCAAGATCGATGTTCAGTTGCAGATTGTGCCATTCATTTGGCTTCAAGCTGCTGATCTGTGTAGTGGTGTCGCCGATCGTTAATGAGCCGGCAACTGATGAAATCTGGATTGTGACAGCCGGCGAATCAGGACGTGCGCCGATCCAGAATCGATGTGCTCGCGATGTGTTGGCATCCGCCGCTGCGACTCGAAAATCGAGATTCACATAGATATTGCCCTCACTATCGCGTGATCGGTTTGGATACAGTGACTGAGCAATGCGGTAAGGGTTCACTCCAGACGAAACGCTTGCACCAACCTTGCCTCGTACGTAGAGGTTCTTGAATGGGCTTTGAGCGGCATTTGTAACGGCGATGTTGCCTTCGTAGAGCCAGGGAGGAACCAGCACTCCATTACTGCCACCTGCGGCCGGTGCCTGCAATTCGAAGTCTCCGTCCAGGTCGTTCAATGATCGCAGAATCGCCGCCGGAACTCCCTGCTTATGCTGTTCCAGACTGATGGCGATGGCTCCGACACGCTGATCAAACTGCCGCCACATGGGAATCGCTTCGTTCTGCGCCACCAGCGGTACCATCGAGCGAATTTTCTGCTTCTGTTCGGACCCCGGAAACGAGTAACGGCTGCTGTCGAAGATTCCATACAGTCCATAATAGTCGGTCATCGATAGGTCATCGAATTTATGATCATGGCAACGCGCACAGCCAAGACTCAGCCCCAGCACAGACTGTCCCAGGGTGTCGATTGTGTCCTGAATCGTCAGGTGATGATAGTTTTCAGAATCAAAACCAAAACGACGCGAGATGGCGAGATAACCGGTGGCTGTGACTTGTTCGGCATAACGGTCGGGCGGCCCTTGATTCGCAAGGATATCCCCCGCAATCTGTTCCCGCAGGAATTCGTCGTAGTGCTTGTCGGCGTTAAACGAGTCGATCACATAATTGCGATAGCGCCATGCGAGCGGCACGGGATAATCAGCAGTTTCACCGGCAGTGTCGGCATAACGCACCACGTCCAGCCAGTGCCGTCCCCAGCGTTCGCCATAATGAGTTGATGCCAGGAGTCGCTCGATCAGCTTTTCGTATGCATCTGGTGCAGTGTCGTTTTCGAACGCAGTCACTTCTTCTGCAGTTGGAGGCAGTCCAATCAGATCAAATGTCGCGCGGCGGATGAGTGTTGTTTTCTCGGCCCGCGCAGTTGGATCAAGGTTTGCGGCTTCCTGCTTCGAGCGAATGAAAGCGTCAATGTCGTTCCTGACCCATGCGGAGTCATGCACAACTGGCAGCGAAGGTTCATGGATCGGCTGAAACGCCCAGTGCAGTTGATGTTCGAATGTTCGTGCGGTTTCAGGCCAATGGGCACCGTCTCGAATCCACTTTTCGAATGTTGCAATCTGATCAGGTCGCAGCGATTTCTCCTTTTCCGGTGGCATCGCGGAGACATCCGCCTGCCGCTTGATGGCCATCACAAGCAAACTCTCTTCTGGTTTGCCGGGCACAATCGCCGCCCCGGACTCGCCGCCCTGCATCAACGCTTCTCGTGAATCAATGCGCAACATGCCGGAGACTTTTGAATCCCCATGACAGCGAAAACACGTTTCCACCAGAACCGGACGTATGTGGTTTTCGAAAAGCACATCGGCGGCTTCATCAGAACGTACTTCTGACTGACTGAACCAACAGGCAATCACCAACACAAGGGACCAAAGGAGCGGACCTTGGAAATGCCTGCCGCTTGATTTTCTGTTTTTCATGGTTCCCGTTCCTGAAATTCGTGACACGTTTTCAATCGTCTCAGAAGAACGGACCTGCAACAAGCATTTCTGGATCAGTTGATTAATTCATTTCCTATTTTTGTCCTTGAACAAATCCTGACCGTCGAGATGGTCTCCAGGGGGGCGGAATTAACGGAATTGCATCGTCAAAGTCAGCGAACAGTCGGAGTAGCTGTTGGCCAGCATTCAGCCTGACTTTAATCGGGTTTTCCATCATCAGATCTTTCTCGTCGCGTGAGAAGAATGGTTGATCATTCATTTGGAGGCGATTCATCTGTCGCGAGTGGGCGGCCAAATGGCGCGACCAACGAGAATGGCACCAGGGCAAATTGCGATGCACCCAGCCAACATTCCAGGGAGAGTGTTGTCACCTGGGTCTATCAGATGGATCCAATAGAATATGGCGAGCCCGATGAGGATGAGAGTGAAGCCGACGCCGAAGGAGGTGGATTGTTGCATAGCTCGTCTTTCGTTGGGATTGTGAGTCGGAGTAGAGTTGAACCACTCTCGTGGCTG
Source organism: Planctomycetota bacterium (assembly GCA_031429275.1). GTDB lineage: Bacteria > Planctomycetota > Planctomycetia > Planctomycetales > Planctomycetaceae > SXXK01. Next base: position 5,216 of record JANOZG010000779.1, on the reverse strand, counting down.
GTCTCTTCATCGAAATGCGACCAGCATGCGGTGCTCGTCGATCATTTATTCGAAACGGTCACATGATCAATGGGTCGATTGGTTGCCGTCGCCCCAAGTGACGGGAATGAGAGGCGTTCGCAGTTCGCCATTCCATGTCTTCCTTTCCGGTTTGCCTTTGTCGCCGGTCAGTGTGGCTCTTAAGAAAACGTTGCCCTGTTCCTCTTTGGTAATTTCCCAGGCCCCACTGTCCGTGGCGACCATCGCGGCTCCACCCAATCCGAAGTTGCGACATTCGAGACTGACGCGACAGGAGCTGTCGACCGGAAGAGTCAACATCCCCAATCCGACATGCGGACCGCTGCGTATCAGCCGTCCGCTGCGGAGTGGCTTGCCGTCTTGATCCACCAGCTCGATTTTCAACCGATCTCTGCGGCAATCCACTTCCATGGCATTCATCAGGTCGCGGACGTTGCGAAGTTCTAAATACGGAACCAGCCAGCGATGCCCGTGAAGTGGTTCTTTCTCCACCAACAGCAGCCGAGCCTGCAAGCCATTGACCGCTTCGGACCAGCCGCCGTTTGAGGTTTCCGGCGATGGCATCGCTGCCGCAGCTTTCTTCTCGGAGCTGACCGCATCGACCTGGAAGCTCGCGGCCTGAAGCTCGACGGTGACCGATTTCGTTTCGCCAACAGGTGGGAAGTCATTTTCTTTAGCCTTGAATTTGCGACTCGGCAACCCCGAATCCAGTACTGCTGAGCCGAACCCAGCGGTGATTTTGGCAGTCCCCTTCATGCTGTATTTGCCCGGTGGCAGAGTCCAAACCTGCCATCCGGCGGCCAGTATCGTTTTACCGACCGGCAGTCCAACACCGCCGCGATGAGTCGGCAAGCCTGCATACGCGCCTGCCGAAATCGTCATCCGATGCGACATAGGAACCGGACCACTGCCAGGCAGCGCTGCTTCTTCGATACGGTCGCCGTCACTGTTAAATATTTCTATGCGAAGATCATGCGGATCGAAATCCATTTCCAGCGAATGGCCCGATTGGTTCTTCAATTCGACGACAACGGAGAGCACATGGGCCCCCTGCTGCATTCCGTGATCCTGAATCGCCAGCCGGCCGGCAACCATCTCGTCCGTTTCCGGCCAGCCTCTTCGGTTCGCTGCGGAAGCCTGATCGCTATCCGATGGTTTTGGTTTTTCATCCGGTGATGAGGCAAAGGCGATGACCGCCATGACAGCCAAACACAACGAGATTAATGACGTTCGCATCTTGTGCCTCATCTGTTTAGCCTTTACTTCGTCGGTTTTTTATCGTCGACAACCAGTCGAAACTCGCGAGGCGAATATCTACCGTCCTCGTGAACGACGAGTATCGATTCTTCTTTCGAGAACTCAGTGTCTCGAAAACGCGAGTCCTTGGGTGCTCGGACTTGGATTTGGTATCGTCCTGGCCACAACGATTGGTCGATACTGGCGACGCCCTCTTCGTCTGTCTTGAAGCCGGCAAACCCGCCGTCACCAGAAACACCTTGGTCGTCACCAATCAAAGTGACTTCGACAGTAGCGCCAGCGACTGGTTTCAAATCGTCGCTTGCCAACACGAGCAGATTGATTTGGTACGACTGGCCAGATCGACGATCGTCGGTCTTACCCTTGGCAACTTTTACTTTCTCAACGAGTCCAGCCTCTGACTCGCTGGTAGTACTTTCGTCAAGTGCTGGCGATCCTGATGGGCTCGGAGTTCTGTCCGTGCGTAGCTTTTCAAGGACTTTGCGTTGCAGTTCCAGCTAGATTAGTCCCTCGCCAGGTTGAACGGGTGGCCGCGACTTCGGAGTTTCGAGTTCCATTTGCCTATTGTGATAACAAATCCGCAGCGTGTCATTTTCGATGGAATAGGATCCAAGGTGCGGTAGAGCTGTTCGGATATCTGGCCCGGAGTCCGTGTCCCAGATATCGATCCTTTCGCTGCCAATTCGGTACAACTGCTGTATATCCCCTTCCTCGTCTCCAAACTTGAGATGCATGATCATCATGTTCTTGCTGAAAGTGACTGTTGAGCCCTCGAATGAAGCTTCTTCGCCGTGTACGACATATCGTTTGACTTGCCATGTTCCGGTAAGCACCTTCGCAATGTCTTCGTCATGTCCTTGCAACGGATCAGGCATCGGGGCTTGCCAGGGCCTTGAATTATTCGGGATCTCAATTGGTGCGAGTTGTACTGGCTTGCCGGCCTTTGCTGCAGCGGCCATGCCTTTCACCTGAGCGACACTCAGGTCCCATTGCTGCTGCAGTTGTTTCTTCTTCGCTGTCAACAGCGAGTACTCAGCAGATCCTTCCACGACCGTTGCCAATCGCTCGTCGATCGGCTTCATTTGGTTGTCAAACAACTCCCTGCCCGGTTTCATGAAATCTTCCAGTGTGTCGGATTCCATCGGGGGAATGGTTACGGCGGAATCTTTTGTGCGAATCAATAGGCAGTAGTCCACTCCATCTTCGGGATTGTTCGATAACGCTGTCTTGGGCCATGCAGTCGCATCGATAGGCGACTCGTGATATCGCACCGCAAGTCGGACGTGATCTTGGTCTATAACCTCGTACTTACCAGAAGCAAATTTGATTCCAGCATGTTCAGGCGGATAGCTCCATTGAATCGAGTTTTGAGGCAGCAATTTGTAGGGATGCGAATGGCCCGCCAGAGTAAGTGTCTGCTCATCAATTGACAGCGAATAACCAACCTCTGAACTTTCTAAACTGCCATCAAGCGGCTGATACACCAATCGCCAGTTACCTTGTAAATCAACTTTTTGTACGTCCACGTTCGTTTGCGAGTGGGTAGCATTAGATTCGAGAAAATTCTGCACCAACGCTACCAATTGTTTTCGCCCAGAGCGTTTGGCAAGCTCCAGTGGTAATGGCGTTCCCTTGCTGGCGCAGTTCGGATTGGCACCATGACGCAACAGTAACGAAGTTGTTTCGAGACAGTTATGCTGCAAGGCAGTTTGCAGCAGCGTCCATTGGCCATTGCCAGGTTCAAAGTCCAAATCATACTCGTCCATGGCGAGTAGGCGATTCAACGACTCGGAGTTGTTTGTCATGACGCAGTGCATCAATGCATCATGGCCAGCTAATTGAAAACTCTTCCCATCATGAGTGCTTCCCACAACGGGACGACGTAGCCAAGCTTTTGCCGCTTCATCTTTCGCCTTTTCACTCTCCGCTGAGTCGGCATTGATTCGCGTCACTTTCACGATTGCAGTAGCGCCTCGAGAGAGTTCTACACGGCCATCTTCAACAACCGCTTTGTCAAATTCTTGCCCAATTTCCACAATGTACTTGCCCGCTCCGATTCGAGTCGTTGCGCCTTCTTTCGAAACCGTGAGTGACTTCACGACTTCCTCACCTTGCATGATGCGAACGGGAACATCGTCGATTTCCGATTCAATCGTCAACGTGCCTTTGTTCAACTCAAGCACGATCAACACGCCGGCAAAGATCAACGAGAAAGCGAATGTGGCAGCGGCGATGAGTTTGCCGATTGGTGGTATTCGTTGGAGTGTAGCCTGTAGGCGATTATTCGCTTCGGACTTTGACGATGTATTGGTTTGTGGTTGCGATTGAGCGGCTAAAGCCTGGATACCAACGGGCAATGGCATCGCTGCTGGTTGTTGCACATGAGCCAGGCAGCCTTCAAGCAACTCGGCGACTTCTTCGGCCGACTGAAAGCGTTCGCTCGGCTCTTTGGCATGTAGCTTTTCGATGATCGCACACAGCCATTCGGGCACATGGGGATTGATCTCGCGGAGCGGTCTGGGCTGGTTGTCGGTGATGCGGCGGAGGATGCCGAACGTTGTTTCGGCTCGGAAAGGTGAATGGCCCGCACACATCATGTACAACACACTGCCCAGCGAAAACAGATCACTGCGATGATCGATCGATTCTCCACGTGCTTGCTCGGGTGACATGTACTGCGGCGTCCCTGCGATTACTCCGCTGCGAGTCATCGTGGCATCATCGACCGCGCGGGCCAAACCGAAGTCGGTGATCGTGACTCGCTCGACGCCTCGTTCCAGCAGGATGTTGGCTGGCTTGATATCGCGATGCACCAGCCCCTGAGCGTGTGCGGCGGCCAGACCGGCTGCGATTTGTTGACCGATTCGCAGCGTAGCCTGTGTACACAGCGGCCCATCGGCTTCGACGCGTTTCTGCAATGATGCCCCACTTATGTACGGCATCACCAGATAAGGCAACTTCGGGTCGTCGGCGACGCAGTGGATCGCGATGACGTTCGGATGCAACACGGCAGCAGCGGCCTTTGATTCTCGAGCGAACCGTTTTCGCGCCGCTCCGCTGCCAGCCAGATGTGGTGCCATGACTTTGATTGCCACGACACGATCAAGCGAGCGGTCATGCGCCTTGAAAACGACTCCCATCCCTCCGTAACCGATCACGCCCGAGACTTCGTAACCGCCGATGCGACCGAGCATCTCCGGGTCGTCGGTGGGAGCCAACATGCTGACGACTTGATCCATTTGTTCAGAGAATGTCGTGGAAGTTGCTAAACTTCCGTTTGTGCCGGGGTCGTTTGAAAGGTCTGCTCCGTTGGATTGCCGCGTCCGGTGATGAGTCAACAATTCGCTCGCCTCCCGCCACTGATCTGCCGCAGCGACTCGGCGTTCCAGTTCTTCGCCACAACTTGCACACCGATCCAGGTGCGCCGTCAATTCGCTCTCCTGCTGTTCACTGAGTTCGCCCCGCACGAAGGCCTCGAGTCGATCGGGATCGCATGTGTGTTGCAAATTCATTCGCTCACGTCCTCTAGTTTTTCAACCGCCGCGCGCAACTTTTGCATCACACGACAGCGACATGTGTAAATCGAACCGAGTGTTTTCCCCAAAGTCACCGCCGCGTCGGCATTGCTGATGCCTTCCACAACGGTCAGCTCGAACGCCTGCCACGTGTCCGGGTGAACTTCGCCACGAACGGTTTCGGCCGCAATCGCATACAACTCGCGACGCACCTCCAGTTCAAGCAGCGATTCTGTCGCCGGTTCCGGTTGTTCGATTTCGGACAGCAGATCACGAACGCTGCTCGAACCTGTCGCCCGTTCACCTTTCCGCCGAGTCACCGCGTTAATGATCGCATTGCGGGTAACTCGTCGTAACCAGTGATGAAACCGAGCCGAAGGTGACGACCGTTCCCAGCCTGGAATCGCCTTAGCAACCGCCATCAAG